>NZ_JAAXCS010000026.1:0-14063 GCF_013309895.1 Wolbachia endosymbiont of Atemnus politus
TAAAGAACGTGAAATTCCTAAACCCCATTCTAAGCCCTGATATTGCCGTCAAAAAGGAAAGTATTGTTGATGTACTCTGTAGAGATTCTAAAGGTGTTCAAACGATTGTTGAGATGCAGGTCGCTAGAACCACTGGCTTCGAAAAACGCGCACAATACTATGCAGCTAAAGCTTATTCAAGTCAAGCCAACGTAGGTGACCAATATCAAGACCTTAAGGAAATTATCTTTATTGCTATCACTAATTTTATTCTATTTCCTGATAAACCAGGTTACAAATCCGATCACGTTATTTTGGATAAAGTGAACTTTGAACACGACCTAAAAGACTTTAGTTTTACTTTCATAGAATTGCCTAAATTTAATAAGAAGGAAGATCAATTAGAAAATATAATCGAGAAATGGTGTTACTTTTTAGGCATGCAAATGAGATTAGTGAAGAGGCCCTACAAAAAATAGTGGGAAGTGATGTAATTATCGGTAAAGCTTATAATGATGGAAAAAAACTTTAAAAAAAGCTTATAATGAGTTGATAGAGTATAATTGGACTGATGATGAACGGGCTATGTATGAATGGATTAAGAAAAATGAGGATGATAATGTATGTTGCCTTAAACAAAAATTTAATGAGGGCATCCAAATCGGTCAAGAAAAAGGCAGGGAAGCAGAAAAAATCGAAGTAGCCAAAAACTCAAGGCCGGCGTCTCTATTGATGTTATAGCTCAAATTACCGGGCTTTCGATAGATGAGATTAAACAATTTCAAGAAGAAATAGCTTAGAAGCCTGGTGAGATTAAACAACTTCAAGAAGAAATAGCTTAGAAGCCTGGTGAGATTAAACAACTTCAAGAAGAAATAGCTTAGAAGCCTGGTGAGATTAAACAACTTCAAGAAGAAATAGCTTAGAAGCCTGGTGATCTTTGTTGATTCCTTATTACTACACCACTTAAATAAGACTCAGGTCTCCCAATTGTTTCATCAGTAGTTTTTGGTAGTAAACCTTCTGACTTGTTAACGCTAGTTAAAGAAACTGCAGCAAGTACGTTATTAATTGTTCCTTTAGCTAACTCTGATAATGATTGTTTTGGCTCACGTGTTTGCTCTGCTTTTTCAATTAAACGGCTTGAACCTATAAAAGGAATTAATTTGGTTGCTTGTACCACCTCTTCTACATTCTTGCTATTTTTCAAGTTTTCAAGATATTCCCTAGCTGTCATGCTCACTTCTTTTTTATCTAGGTGATCTTGGAATTTTTTGCTACTTAAATTCATATTGGCATTGATAAGTAAAGGTACGCTACCTTCCACATTAATTTTAGTTCCAAAGTCATAAACTGCACTCTAAATAACTCTTGATCATTAATCTTAATAAAACCAAGCTCCTAATCTTGCTCTGCTAGAAGTTGACGCTCTGTTTTAATTTCTTTTGTGAAAATTTGCTTATCTTCATCAGACAGTAATTTATTAGCTTTATCAACATCAAAGTGTTCAACAAGGAAACCTTTTTCTCCTTCTTCATATCCAGCAAACTCAATTGCCTTTTCTACAACTTCCATGAGCTGATCAACCTTTTTTAACCCAGAAATAAATGCTGCATTGCTGTCAAAATAAGCATAATTATCGCCTATTCTATAAATTGCAACAACGTGGTTATTTGTAACTAGATGGATAGCAAAGTCACCTTTAATTCCAGCTATATAACGTGATAAATCATCAAGTGTTTTGTAGCCCTTAATATGAATTGAACTCGAAGGTAGGCTATTTGTAGCAGAATCTAGCTGTCTTTCAAAGCTACTAAGTAATTTACTAAAAGCAAAGACCTCTCTTTCTTCTCTTTTAGATATCTGCTTACCCTGCGCTATACGCTCATAAATTTCAGCAGAAGTTTCTAAATTATTTAAAAATGACTTACCACTCTGTGATAATAAAACCTGAGATAGCCCACGAGTGATAGCAGTACACTTACCATTAATTTAACATTCCTTGCTTCAAAAGAAGGTAGATATAGGCCTTGTTTTACTTGTCTTACATCTGCATTAGAAATACTATGTAAAAACTTTTCTTGTTGCTTTTTCTCAGAGTGTGTTGATAGTATAACACAACTTTCATGTGCCCTAGCCCTCTGATATTCACCATATTCGGATGGTGCATGTTTGCTACCCTTTCTATTTCCAATTGTCGCATCCTAAATTCCGTGTTACTCCCCTGTTTCTTTCTTCCATTTCTCTGTATATTTTCTCCTTACTTTCCTTTTGTTTCCTTTCCTCTCGTTCTCTCTTCTCTTGTGCTTTTTTTCTTCCTCTATCAATTTATCTCGCTCTATACAATCCATTGCCTGTTTTATGTAATTATAAGTTTTTAAAGTCTCAGGGTGATTTGGGCCTAATTCATCTTTTTGAATCCCACATATTTCTTTCCTAATTTTAAGAGCTTTATCTCTATGCCAAGACATGAACAAATCTCCAAGCTTTTGCTCTAGAAGGTATATAACTATTTCTTTGTGTCCTTTTTTTCTTGCAACATCTAAAGGTGTGTCACCATAACCCATAAAGTGCACGACTTGTCCTATAGAATGGAGAAAAAAGTTATTGTTTCTGACAGGCTTTACAGCATGAATATTAGCTCCTTTACTTACAAGAAACTTTACAATTTCTAACTTACCATCGCTTGCAGCCCAATGCAAAGGTGTCCAACCCCAATTATTAGTATCATTAACATCAGCACCTTTCTCAAGACACTCTTGAACTTTACTAAGATTACCTTGCTCTACAGCATCGAATAGTTCCTGATTAATTCCCATCATAACCCTCCAAAGTTGTTACTAAATTATGTAAACCTATATCATAGACATTTTTGGCATGCAACAACTTTTTTTTGAGATTATGAATTTTTTTGAGTAATCACTCTATTTCTACCGCTATCTTTTGCTTTATATAGATATCTGTCAGCGCGTACTATAAATTTTTTAATGTTATCAAGGTCAGATTTTTGCATTTCTGTAATTCCAATGCTCACAGTCACACTATGAGTTATGTTTTTGTCTGAAAGCGTAAAAGGTTCTGCAGCAATAATTTCACGCACTCTCTCTGCAACAGCGCATGCATCTGATATATTGGTGTCTGGCATTACAACAACAAATTCCTCGCCACCAAACCTAGCTAATAAATCCGTCACTCTAATATTTTCAGAAATCCTCTTCTGCATTTGCTTTAAAAGTTCATCCCCAGCACTATGTCCAAAATTGTCATTCACCAGCTTAAAATAGTCTATATCAAGTATCATAAGAGACAAACTTCGATCCTTTTCTACAGAATCCTTAACAATGTTTCTTAAGTGTGCATCAAAATATCTTCTATTATAACAGTTAGTTAACGGGTCCTTTATAGACATTTCCGCATTATTAAATAAATTCATTCTCAAGGCATCTTGATATCTTTTGCGTTTCACTTGCGAATTAACCCTCGCTATTAACTCACCCTCATCCAAAGGTACTGTTAAATAATCATTAGCACCTACATCAAGTGCTTTTACTAAATTGTTTTTATCGTAATCTTCAGAAAGAATCAGAATCGGTGTATAACGTGTTTCTACTTTGCTACGAAACTCAGAACACAGACGTAGACCATCAGTTTTTGAAAATTGCATGTCGGAAATAATCAAGTCATAATTATCCTCAATACCAACCTTTAATGCCTCCATTGGATCGCTCAGTATTTTAATCGACCTAAAGCGCTGCTTTAGTATATTATATATCTGCTCTGCTTGAAAGACGTCCTCATCTACAACAAGTATGTTAGTATCAAAAATCTGGTTGGAATAATCCATAATACTGCTTCCTGCTACCCCACTAATCTCAGCATTAGTTTCTCCTCTCAAACGCAATTCATCTATCACCATCTTTAAACGCGTAAGAGACTTAATTCGAGCAGATAAAGCAGTTTCGTCTATTGGTTTAGTTAGAAAGTCATCTGCACCAGCATTAATGCCTTGTACTCTATCGTGAGTGTCATGCAACGCAGTCACCATAATTATTGGGATATGGGTTGTCAAGGGATCGCTCTTTAGGCTCTTACAAACTTCAAAGCCATTTATTTTTGGCATCATGATATCGAGTAATATAATATCAGGCTGTTGTTTTGCTACTAAATCTACAGCTTCTTTACCATCATGAGCTACGATAACCGCATAGTACTCTGCTTTTAGTCGAGCTTCTAAAAGCTTAACATTAGATAGCACATCATCTACTACTAGAATCTTTGCTGTCATTATCTTTAGATGTATTATCTATATTGTAACTAGGATAAAACTTACCATCTTTACCAACTATATAATTTACTTCCTCGGTGTTACACTCTTTATATAAGTCTTCAATTCCGGCATCTTTCAACAATTTCCTAGTCCTTGACTTTACAATCATAAAATACCTATATATATTTCTAATAAGGTCAATAAATATAGGCACCTTACTTTTATCAAGAACTACTATACTCACTAGAACGACAACTAAAACTTCTGAAAGACCTATACCGAACACTTTTCCTACGAGGCAAGTACTTTAATTCTTCTAATTATAAATATTAATTTGCTTAAATCAAGCTTAGAAGCAACCATCTCATCTAAAAAACTATTATAACGTTCTATGTAATCCTTATCATTATGAGCCCAGGTTTGAACCTCATTTTTACGGTTATCCGTGGATTTTATCACTTTGACAGCCAGCTTATAATGATCATTGCTTAAATCATCCAATAAATCATTAATTAAGCTGCGATCCCAATAAGAAGAATGACTTTTCATCTTGATAGCAATTGTTCTGATCAGATTGAATCTCAGTAACGATTTTAACTCAAAGTATATTTTACCAGCGTCAAGAATAGGCAAAGATGTTTGCTCAGCAATGGATATAACGTCCAGTGCATAGGCCAAAATACACAAGTCAGCAACTCTTTTTGCTAGATCCTTATTTATATTAAGTTCTACTAAAGAAGTGGACCCATGGTGATGGACCTTTAATAGGTGTTCATCTAAAACATCAGTTAAGTTCTGACCCAAAGTTTCAATTGCATCCTTAAATTTTGTAACATCATCCAAATCTACAAAGCTAAGTTTACCGAGATTTTTTACTAACCAAAATGATACCCTACCAATAAATTTTTGCACACTTCTCACTATTTGCAAGTATGCGTTAACATCTATCTTTCCATCCAATTCATCAATTTTCTGCCAAAGGCTATTTAAACTGTATAGGTGGTTAACAACAATATACACATTAACTGCTTCATGCACTTTAATTCCGGTATTTTCAACCAGATTATTAATAAATATACAGCCCATTCTATTCACTACATCATTTGCAATGCAAGTAGAGACAATTTCTCTGCACAGTTAGTGTTGCAGTATGGAATCCTTGAACTCCGTTACCATCTTTTGTGGAGAGTAATTTAGTAAGTAATCACGGCACAAGAAATCTTTTTCAGGCAAGTTGGAATGCACAACTTCATTTTTTATTGCCGTCCTAGCGTAAGACATTAGAACAGCTAGCTGAGGAGAACTGAAACCTTCTGCACCAGTTAACATTCTCGCTATTTCCTCCTCAGATGGAAGAAATTCTACACTTCGGTCTAACAATCCAGATTTCTCCAAGCAGAGTAATAATCTATGGTGCTGTTCCAACCTTTCTTTAGCCTGCAAGCACTCAAGGAGTAATGCTTTTGTTTCAATCTTGTTATGATCTTCAAGCACCTTAGATGCAACTTCGTCTGCCATGCTAGCCAGTATTTCATTCCTTTTTTCTAAGAAAATGCTCCCCCCTTTCATAATTGAAACAAATGCAATTTTGATGTTAACTTCCAAGTCAGAACATATCACCCCTGCTGAATTATCAACAAAATCTGCATTGATATATCCACCCTTCTCTGCATACTCTATCCTCCCAAGCTGTGTGCAACCAAGATTACCACCCTCTATGAACATAGAAGCTCTAATATCTCTGCCATTTACCCTTAGTTCATCGTTTGCTTTGTCACCGACCGTACTATGGCTTTCATTTTTCGCTTTAACAAACGTGCCAATTCCTCCATTCCATATAAAATCCACTTTTGCCTTCAACAGATATCGGATCAAACTATTTGGGGATAACACGTCTTCTGTTATATTAAAGCATCTTTTCATTTCTTGAGAAATGTTTATTTGCTTGCTACTACGCTCAAATACCCCTCCACCTTGAGAAATTAAATCTTCATTATAATCTATCCAAGTTGAAAATGGTAATCCAAAAAGACGCTTACGCTCTGTGAAACTCCTTTCTGCATCAGGGTTTGGATCAACAAAAATGTGCATATGGTTAAATGCGCCGATTAAACGCATATTTCTTGAAAGCAACATACCGTTTCCAAATAGATCACCAGCCATATCTCCAATCCCAACGACAGTTACATCTTGGTAGATATCCTTATTCATTCTCCAAAAATGCCTTTGTGCTGCAATCCACGCCCCTCTGGCTGTGATGCCCATCTTTTTGTGATCATAACCAGCTGATCCACCAGATGCAAACGCATCGCCAAGCCAAAAATTATACTCAGAGGATATTTGATTAGCATAATCAGAAAATGAAGCAGTGCCTTTATCTGCCGCAACTACCAAATATGGATCATCTTCGTCATATCTAATTACATTCCCAGGTGGAACTATTTTGCCATTAACTACATTATCAGTAATGTCAAGCATTCCTCTGATAAAATCCTTATAGCACTCAACACCTTTTTCTCTTAAAATATTTTTATCTCTGTAAACTTTCTTTATTACAAACCCACCCTTTGCACCAACTGGAACAATAACTGCATTTTTTGTCATCTGAGCTTTCATGAGCCCCAAAACTTCAGTGCGAAAATCCTCTGTTCTATCTGACCATCTTAAACCACCACGTGCTAGTTTCCCTCCTCTTAAATGTATTCCCTCAAAAAGGTTTGAATAAACATATAATTCACGATATGGACGAGGATCAGGCAAACCATTTATTTTACTTGAATCAAATTTTGTAGATAAGTAGGGTTTATTGTCTTGATAATAACTGGTCCTCAAAATGGCCATTATCAAGTTAAATATTGAACGTAAAACGTAATCATGTGAAACATTGCTGATATCTTTTAGAAGTTCCTCAATTTTTTCTCTAAAAATGTTGGTAGTTTCTTCTCTATCGATATCTATGCTAGGATCAAATCTCGCATGAAATAACTGTATCAAATACTTTACTATCTTTGGATACTCCGAAACCACTTTTTGTATATATTCTGGGTTGTAGTTAAATGACGTTTGTTTCAGGTAAGCACTTAGCGCTCTAATCAGAAGCACTTCTCTCCACTCCAGCCCAGCAATAATGATTAAACTGTTGAAATAGTCATTTTTAATTTCCTTTCTAAACACTTTCGCAAGTGTTACCTCAAATTGTTCTTTCAGAGTAATGTTGTTTATCAATTCATCGACTCTTGACAATACAAAATGGTGTATCCATATTCCGCCGTTGATTTCTATGTAATAACCATTATGAAATAGAATCTTAGCTCCCAAATTCTTAGTAATCCTTAATATTTTCGATAATTCAAGGCCTCCATTGCTTGGAGTGTAAACTTTTAATTGATAATTAAGATTGTCACGAGTAAGCCTTAAATCAACCTCGCTAACTCCTTTTTTCCTCACTATCTCCAATTTTTTCATATCATAATACGCATCATGAGGTTCAAAACTCTCTTGATAGCTTACCGGAAATGCCTTGCAATAACGGATAAATACATCTTCAACAGTACTGAAAGTATTATACAGGTTATCTATAAAACGATCTTCCCACTTTTCTGTAATGTTTCTTAATTTGTTTTCGATACGCAAAACTTCATCATCAGGAACGCTAGCGTTTTTAGCCTTTAGCACCACGTGCAATTTCATCAAGTCATATTCATTGATAATGTGGTGGTTATAAATATCTGAACTTTCTGCACTTGTCTCATCCTTCAATATATCACGTATCTTAAACATCAGCCTGGCGCTAGCATAACGCATTGGTATCAGCACTATACAACTAATAAAATCCCCTATCTTTCTTAAAAATAATTTGACTCTTGGCCTAATCGCAAGAGACATGATCGAAGTACAAATCTTAAATAACTCATCTTCATTTGATTGGAATAATTCATCACAAGAAAATGCTTGTAAAATAGAAACTAAAGCTTTATTGTTGTGACCACCAGGCACAAATCCTGCTCTTCTCTCTATTCTTTTAACTTTATCCTTTATTCCCGGAATAGTGCGAATATCCTGGACTTCTGCTACAGAAGTAAATAACCCAAAAAAACGTCTTTCTTTTATTAATTCTCCTTGATTATCAAGCTCATTTATTCCTATACAATTCATATATGTACGGCGGTGAACTACTGAGACCAGATCTGACCTCAATATGTATAAATGATCAAGGTTCACACAAGGAATCAATACATTCTGATACTCTTCACTTGCTCTCATCAAACCAAGATTTTCCTCACCATTCGGAACGAGCTTTCCATCTTCATCAGGAATGCATTCTTGATAACCTAAAAATACAAAATTATTATTTTGCAACCAATTTAGAAAATCTATAGCAGCGCGTGACAACGGACCAACGTCTGCTGCTTGAATGACAGAACAAAGTTCATTCTTCGCTTCATCCAGCTCCTGCAGCATCAGGCGCCAATCTTCCACAACACAATTAACTGCCTTCAGCGTTTTGCGTAGAGATTCTTCTAGCGTATCAACAAAATTATCACTTATACCTTTAATAACTACATATATTACTGACTCTTTGATTCCACCACTTTCTTCCAAAGGGTAAATCTTATCTATTAGACCGCCTTTTCTTTGGATATTAATTATGCTATTGCTATAATAACATATAGTTAAATTATGCGACTTAATAGTGGCAATAACAGAGTCAACTAGAAAAGGCATGTCATCATTTGCTACCTTAATTATAGTAAAGTTGCCTTCTATCCCTGATATATCATTTACATTACTTACCATTAATTTGCTCTCTTCTCTCTCTTTTTTGAGAATGAAGTTGTACGCATCATCTGCAATGTGCAGAAGGAATCTATCGTTGATCTTTAAATCACTATTATAAACAAAATTATAAAAGTATTTTATAAACTCTTTAATTTTTTCCTTTTCCTTCTGATTTCCTTGATTAACTAACTTAAATAAAGACTCAGTATCAACATTATGATCTACACACATTTTTCTCAACAAAAATACACAGCAAATTTAAACCCTTTTAACTAAGATTTCGTTATTAGAAGCGTACACTATTAGCTTATCGTCTTCTACTACTTCTCCAGATAAAACTAACTTAGCCAGGTTATTTTGAATACATTCTTGTATTACCCTTTTCAGTGGTCTTGCTCCATATTCAGGATCATATCCAGTTTGTGCTATTAGTTCTTTAGCTTCCTGTGACAAATTTATGCTTAGTTTACGCTTAGCAAGAATTTTTTGTAAATAAGAAAATTGAACATCTATAATTTTATAAATGTTGTTCTTAGTTAGACTGTGAAATATAATAATCTCATCTAGTCTATTTAAAAATTCTGGACGAAATGCAGCTTTAACTATTTGCATCACTTTGCTTTTTACAGAGTCAGCAACTTCCTTTAGCATTATCTCAGCACCAAGGTTAGAAGTTAAAATTAGTATGGTATTGCGAAAATCAATCAATTTACCGTGGCTATTGGTGAGCCTGCCCTCATCCAAAATTTGCAACAACAAATTGAATATATCTGGATTTGCTTTCTCTATCTCATCAAACAAAATTACCTGATATGGCCTTCTTCTCACCGCTTCAGTTAATCTCCCGCCCTGCTCATAGCCAACATATCCTGGAGGTGCACCGATTAGCTTTGAAACGGAGTGTTTTTCCATATATTCTGACATATCAAAACGTAGAAGTGCTGATTGGTCATCAAATAAGAATTCAGCAAGGGCTTTCGCAAGTTCGGTCTTTCCAACTCCAGTCGGTCCCAAGAATAAAAATGAACCGAAAGGCCGATTAGTATCTTGAACACCAGAGCGGGAGCGCCTCACTGCATTACTTATTGCTTCTATTGCATCCTTCTGCCCTATTACTCTTTTTCCTATTTCATTTTCCATGTTCAGAAGTTTTTCTTTTTCGCTGTGCATCATACTATCAACTGGAATTCCCGTCCACTTTGAAACAATATTTGCAATATCATTCTCAGTAACTTCTTTCTTTAGGAAACTATCAGTAACCTTCTCCTGATTTTTCAACTCATTTTCAAGCTGAGGAATCACACCATACATTAATTCCCCGGCCCTTCCTAAATTTCCACTACGTTGAGCTAATTCCAGCTCTTTTCTAGCATTATCCAATTTTTCAGCCGTCTCTTGTATTCTAGCTATTTTGTTCTTCTCCATCTGCCACTTACTGTTTAAGTCAGCAAATTTACTGTTTAGACTTTCAATTTCCTCATTTATCTTTTCTAAACGCTGCTTAGAGTTTTCATCGCGTTCTTTTTTTAGAGCTTCTGATTCGATTTTTAGTTGTATAATCTTTCTCTCAAGTTCGTCAATGACTTCAGGTTTGCTATCCATTTCAATTCTAACCCTACTCGCCGCTTCATCAATCAAGTCAATCGCTTTATCAGGCAAAAACCTGTCTGCTATATACCTATTGGATAACGTTGCAGCAGCGATTATCGCACCATCTGTAATTCTTATACCATGATGCACTTCATATCTTTCCTTTAAACCTCTCAGTATTGAAATGGTGTCAGTTTCAGTTGGTTGGGAAATAAACACAGGCTGGAAACGCCTTGCAAGCGCAGGCTCTTTTTCTATATGTTCTCGATACTCATCTAAAGTTGTGGCTCCTATACAGCGAATTTCTCCACGCGCAAGAGCAGGCTTCAGCAGATTTGAAGCATCCATTGCACCACTTGTTGCCCCTGCTCCAACTAAAGTATGAAGCTCATCTATAAACAAGATAACTTTTCCCTCCGCTTTCGGAAGCTCATTAATAACCGCCTTTAGCCTTTCTTCAAACTCTCCCCTGAATTTTGTTCCAGCAATTAACGCACCAAGATCCAAAGCTAAAACTTTTGCATCATGCAAACCAAGTGGCACGTCATTTGCAACAATTCTATTTGCAAGCCCCTCAACTATCGCAGTCTTTCCAACACCCGGTTCACCTATCAGCACGGGATTATTCTTTGTTCGCCTCAGTGACACCTGCATAGTTCTTCTTATCTCCTCATCACGACCAATTACAGGATCAAGCTTTCCTTGCATAGCAAGCTCTGTAATATCTTTTGTATATTTCTTTGCTGCATTTAGTTTTTCCTCGCTATTTGGCGAGTCCGCATTGTTGCCCTTTCTCATTTCTGCAATGACTGAGTTCAACTTTTGCGGTGTAATACCGTTTTCCATCAGAATTTTACCTACAGTATCATCTTTTTGTGTGGCTAAGCCCTGCAGTAAACGCTCAACGGCAACAAATGAATCTTTGTTCCTCCTTGCAATACCAATTGAATCCTCAAAAACTTTTGCTACCTCTCTTGAAAGTTGAAGACCACCACTTCCCGGCCCTTCAATTACTGGAAACTTTTTTAGCGTATTATCTACAGCATCAGAAATATTTTGTATACTTCCACCACAAGCACCTATCAAATCCTGAGCTAAACCTGACTCATCTTCAAGCATTACTTTTAGTAAATGCTCAGGCATAAAAATCTGATGCCCAGCTCCCAGTGCTTTCATTTGAGCACTCTGAACTAGGCTTTTTGCTTTTTCGGTAAATTTATTTAAGTCCATAATATAAGTTTAACTCATACTTGCTGTTATATATAGCAACTACTTTCTCAATTTTAAACTAGAAGTCCAGGTAAAAATTTATCCTAATGCACACAACTGAAACTTTATACCTACATGTATAATATCACTACCAAGCTCTTAAAAGCCACGCAAATTCAAGATCAACACTATATGTTATAACCAAAAGTGTTTTTATACTGAAAAACGACAAGCTTTAAGCCTGTTAAAATCTTCTTCAGCGTGGTATGATGATCTAGTCAGTGGACTTGATGCAACTACTAAGAACCCCTTGGAGTAAGCAATGTATTTATAATGCTCAAATTCCTCTGGGGTGACATACCTGTCAATTTTTGCGTGCTTCGGAGTTGGTTGCAGATATTGACCGATTGTTATAAAATCAACTTCAGCACTTCGTAAATCATCCATAACCTGAAGTATTTCCTCTTTTGTTTCCCCAAGGCCAACCATGAGCCCTGACTTTGTAAAAAGCTTAGGATTGATCTGCTTTACCACCTTCAGCAAATACAGTGAATGAAAATAACGCGCTCTTGGCCTTATTTTTGCATATAATCTTGGCACTGTTTCGATATTATGGTTATAGACATCAGGTGACGTAACAGCAATTGCTTCAAATGCCCCTTTCTTATTTAAAAAATCGGGAGTTAAAATTTCTATTGTTGTTTCTGTAGTGATCTTTCTAATTTCTTCTATACATTTTATAAACTGGCTTGCACCACCATCTGGTAAATCATCACGGTCAACAGAGGTAATAACAACATGTTTTAAGTTTAACTTTTTTATCGTCTTTGCTAAATTTTCTGGTTCGTGAGGGTCTAATTTATCAGGAATACCAGTTGCAACGTTGCAAAATGCACAAGCACGGGTGCAGACAGAACCGAGAATCATCATAGTAGCGTGACGCTTGTTCCAACATTCACCAATATTTGGACATGCAGCTTCTTCACATACCGTATGCAAATTATGTAGCTTAACAGTATTTAAGGTCTCATTAAATATTTCACCAGTTGGAGCTTTTGCTCTGAGCCATGGAGGCTTACTATGCATCTGAAACGGCTAATTCCACCTCTTGCTTTGCTAAAACTTTTTTTAACCTTCTTTTTATTTTTTGTGCTTTTTCACTTAGCTTAACTGTTTTTGTGTTGAGTAAAAAAGCATCAAGATCACCTTTATAGTCTATAGTCCTTAAAGTTCTCGCTGCTACACGAAACTTAAATTTCTTGTTCAATATGTTACTCATCAACGTAACATTATGCAGGTTTAAAAGAAAGGTACGCTTTGTTTTACGGTTTGAATGTGATACCTTATTACCAAAAGATTTCTTTCTATTTGTTAGCTCGCAAACTCTACTCATTTTGATTGTCCATGTTTCTCATGCACTTAGATTACCTTATGCGGTGAAATAGTCAATACTCTCTTGCTTAATTTTTATACCATATACTGCTTTGTAGCCAAAAAATATCGTGATTCTTTCTATTACAAGAGAGATCATATGCTGAATTTCCAGTGCTCTACTGCCATTTGTCACCATTAGATGCAAAACACCCGAATTTATATTCTGTGCATATGAAATCTTTCTTGGCTTTGTACACTTCGCTATTTCCTCTCCTACTATGCTTCTCCAGTTTAAAATAAGACGTATCTCATTTTTGCTCATTCTATTTCTTATGCATTTTAATGCATAATTTTCTATTATAAGCTTCAATCTCTTTGGGCCGCTGTGTTTGAGCATTTTTCTGCTATTAATTAGCTTCCTCCATAGTTACAACATAGTGTGATGGATATTGTTTATAAGCTCCAGTAACCGCATCGACAACAAAGCCAGGCAACCACAGCAGATTTAATAAAGTAGTCTTATTAAAATTTTCACCTACCATTACATTTAACTGTTCATAGCCTGATTTTTTGCAATCAACGGATAATGGCCCTGAACCTCGCTGAATAACCACTGCTCCAGGATTAGATGTAAGAGAATGGCTCATTCCAGATGGATCATTTACGACGCATCTAGCCTGTTCTATTAAATTACCGTCATTATCTACTACCTTCATTTGGATTTTTTGAGTAGAACCGGAAAACAGTGTTGCAAAGCAACCAGTGAGCAATACTGTCATAGATAGCGCTAAACAGGTATTTAATAATTTAGATTGATACTTCTTAAACATAAAACCTCAAAAATCAATTTTTATCATCCTACAAC
>NZ_JAAXCS010000027.1:0-13954 GCF_013309895.1 Wolbachia endosymbiont of Atemnus politus
TAGAATGGAGAATAAGACAACTGCTGCACTTGCATGATCTGGCTTTCTTGGTAGTTTAGACTACAATGCTGGTATTACTTATATACTAGAAACATAGACTAGAAAACTGTACAGTGCTACCTAAGTAGCACCGCATAGTATATTAAATATGTCACTGAACTAAGTTAAGTAAGGAAAAATATGAAAGATAACAATACTATATAATGTTCATTTTTTCATGTTAAGCACTTTTTAAATTTTTTTTGCAGCTTCAATCAAGTCAATGATCTTAATATCAATACAAATTCCCGATCTTAAAGTCTCTACCACACTCTTCACGCACTTCTTGAGCCTAAAATTAATCATTTATTTTCAAAGCTTGAATAAAAGCATTATGCGGAATATTTACATTTCCTACAGAATGTAACCTTTTTTACCTTTCTTTTGTTTTTCTAAAAGCTTCATTCTCCGCGTTACATCTCCACCATAGAGTTTGGCTGTCACATCCTTCCTGTATGGATTAATCGTCTCTCTTGCAATAATTTTACCGCCCACTGCTGCTTGAATTGAAATCTTATATTGTTGACGTGGTATTAAATCCTGCAAGCGTGCACATATTTCACGTCCCCTTTTTTCTGCCCTACTTTTGTGAACAATACAAGCCAATGCATCCACAGGCTCCCCATTGATTAAAAAGCTCAATTTATCTATTTGACTTTCCTGGTAATGAGAAATTTCCCAGTCCAAGCTTGCGTATCCTTTAGAAATCGATTTTAATCTATCGTAAAAATCAAAAACAACTTCAGATAGCGGTAACTTATATTTTAGCAGTGCTGTTGTTGTGTTGCCAATGTAAGATAAATCCGTCTGTTCTCCCCGCCTCTCTTCACATAGAGAAAGAACTTCTCCTAAATATTGGTCAGGCACCATTATGGTTGCAGTAATCCACGGCTCCTCCACTATCTCAATTTTTGTTGGATCTGGCATGTCACTTGGGTTGTGAATATTCAGAACTTCACCACTTCGCATAGTAACTCTGTATATAACGCTCGGCGCAGTTGCTGTTAGATCTAAATCAAATTCTCTCTCGAGCCTCTCTTGAATAACCTCAAGATGTAACATTCCCAAAAAACCGCAACGAAATCCATAGCCGAGTGCATTCGACGTCTCAGCTTCAAAGGTAAAACTTGTATCATTTAAATGTAATTTCTCTAGCGCTTCCTTTAGATATTTAAAAATCATCCGTTTTGTTGGGAAAAATGCTACAAAACACTACAGGATGTACTTCTTTAAAGCCTGGCAATGGCTCACTGCACGGCCTTTTCTCTTCGGTAATAGTGTCCCCTACGCTGCACTCTGCTACTTCTTTCATTGAAGCAATTATAACACCAACTTCACCTGCTGAGAGTTCACCAGTCATGACTTTCTTAGGAGTAAAAATACCGATATTATCCACGTGATATGTAGCGTTATTAGACATCATAACAATTTTCATGCCTTTCTTTAGCACTCCATTTTTAACTCGCACTGTAATTACTACTCCCAAATAAGGGTCATACCAACTATCAACTAAAATTGCCTGCAGCGGAGCGTTCGTATCACCCTGTGGAGCTGGAAGTTTCGTCACTATTGCTTCGAGTACAACCCTTATTCCATGTCCAGTTTTTGCCGATATTAATACTGAGGCGCTTGCGTCAATACCAATTACTTCTTCAATCTGGAGCATTACCTTTTCTGGATCTGCAGCAGGGAGATCAACTTTATTGAGCACAACTATTATCTCATGATTATTGTTAACAGCCTTGTTTACATTTGCAAGAGTTTGAGCTTCAACATCCTGACTGCTATCCTCTACTAAAAGTGAACCTTCACAAACTTCGACTTACTTCATATGAAAAGTCAACATGACCTGGAGTATCCATGAGATTTAGGCAATATTGACTACCATCATTTGCAGTATAGTTGAGCCTTACCGTCTGTGCTTTGATTGTAATTCCACGTTCGCGTTCTATATCCATTGAGTCAAGCACTTGATTGGTCATTTCTCTCGCTTCAAGACCATTACATTCTTCTATCAAGCGGTCAGCAAGTGTTGATTTACCATGGTCTATATGCGCTATTATTGCAAAATTCCTTATATTATCCATTAATGGCTATTTTATTTAAGTAGAACCATTTTACATTTTAAGTGTTGTCAGGGCAATTGCTATAAGAAAATAGGTTTTACCTAGCGTTGATCTGTTCTTCGTGTTGATCAACTAATTGACTAACTGATGATTGATTAAGTTTACTACTCGCTCTGTTTAAATCTTCATTTCTTTGCTGGCCATTCTGTTTGTATGCTTTTACCGCATCAGCAAGGCTTAAATAATCATCACCAACTTTAATCCTTACATCTTTATTTTTTTCCAAATCTTCATCAGCTGGTTCATCACCCACTATTTTAATACTACCATCGTTATTAACATTTAATGTAATGCTACATTCTCTTTCACCCTATATACCAGGTAAACTTTATTCCATATTGAGCCGTAGTACTTAAATCATAGTACCTGATCCCTTTATCTACATGGCCACTTATAACTCTTTCTTTATTACTATTTAGTATTGAGAAGCTAGCAATATTGTTTTCTGTACAGAATTTACTATTTAAAAACTCACTTATTTTAATACTCACTTTTTCGTTATCATTATCTTTTAGTTTAATTGTTGCACAAAGATCACCGCTTTGAGTCTTCGCTATTAATGTTGAATCAATAGCACCATTTTCTATATACTTACCGAATTCTGCGTTGGCTTTTTTCTCTAATTCACAGTATTGGCTTGCGTGCATCACTCCTCCTTATATTCACTAATTTATGTTATAATGTAACATAAATTTCAGAAAGTGGTAGCACTTTTTTTTACACATTTTCTATTACCCCTTCAACATAGACGACACCTGTTTCGAGTGAGAAACCACTTTATTAACCATATAGCTCTCATGATTGTTATCTATTTTAGACAATTCATATAGGTAATTCACCATCATTCCAGCCGACTGACTAATGCCCTTTTCAGAAGTATCCGCCATCCAGTTTAGTTGTTTATATTGATGCACCATTGCTTAAATAAAAATGTGCTACCGGGTCATAGGCACCGCCACCACTATTTTTAAGCTTTAGCAAGTAGTGTGCACAAAGCTTCAGCAAGCATTGTTTCTCGCATCCAACGTTAGTTTTAACTGCTCTGTGCTTTCTAAAATTTCTGCACTAGATTGTTTTATGTTCAGTATGCTCAATAAAGTAATATCTTGGCTTAAACTTTCTTTCAGCCATTTCGTAAAGCCAGGTATTGGAGAAAGCGTTGTGTTTTTATACTTTTAAACTCCTGCGACAGCTTTTCCACAACCCTTTTGATCAAAAAATTACCCAGGCTGATTCCAGACAAACCTGCTTGGGTATTTGATATTGAATAGAATATGGCAGTGCTTGCACTGCTTGGATCACTTGAAGATACCGACTTGTCTAAGAGGTGTTGAATGCTATCTGCAATTTTGTTCACCAATGCAACTTCAACAAAAATTAGAGGTTCGTTTGGTATTTTGTAATGAAAGAAAGCAAAACAGAGACGATCAGAATCAAGCCTGTTTTTTTAGTCACCCCAAGAAGAAATCTTATGCACAGCTTCATATTTTATAAGTTTTTCTAACAAGGACGCAGGTGAATCCCAGGTAATTTGACGAAGATCGAGTAGATCAACGTCAACCCAGGAGAGAAGTATGCTTTTCAGTTCATTTTCTAGCCGATTGAGCTCTTTATATTGGTTTTTTAACATAAGCACGTCACAACGCATATCGACAATAAACTTAAGGCCTTCCGGCAAAGAAATAAATTGCTTCAATATTATAGAGCGTGGTGATTCAAGAACTTTTATCAAGTCCTGTTCAAATTTTTAGTTTAATTCGGGATTCTGATTTTCCCTATATTCTTTTATTTTTCATCTATTTCCGCTTTATTCAGACTAAATTTTTCTGCCAGGGTTTGTAGGAACTTTATTTTACCTTTCTCTGATAAACTTAAGTACAGATTACCAAGAGATACAGTGTTCTTACGTGCTGAGACTTCCCCTCCCTTTGGGTTCAAGCACTCATTCATCTTCAAGACTAAGCTGTCGATATCGCGGCTATTGCTTAAATCATGGCCAATATTGCCAATCCACGATCTTACAGCATCTGCAACCCCACCAAATATCTTAAAAAAGCCACCTACTGCTTTCTTATCTTCAACTTCCACTTCCACTACATCAGTCTTAACTAGTGATTCCTTCTTCATAGATTCTTTTTACCGTATATCTATATTAAACCAAAGAAAAATTTTAGTCTACACAGCAGGCATTATTATCGAATTATTAGTAATTTTTGTGATATAATTAATTAGGTGTTGATAGAAGGAAATACTATATGACAGAGGCAAAGAAAAATCCAATAGTTACATTGAAGGCTCAAGCTGAAAAGTTTGACTTCAGCAAACTAAGAGCTAGTGAAAGTAATGTCGGAGCAAACTCTGGCGCAACTATGTACGTAGATTTTCCAAGAATAAATTTTGTTATCAATGGGAAAATTATAAACAAAGCTTCAATGCACACATTGATAGAAAGAGCTTGGAAGCAATATTCATGGACAGAATTTTATCGAGACCTAACTGTTAACAAGGCTAATAAGTATGGGAAAGGACCTCACAGTAGTGCAGAGCCAGTTCCTCCATTACAAAAAGAAGTAGATAAAAACAAGAATTACCGCCCAATTGCAAAAGAAATTTTTAAGGAAATGTTTAAATATGCCGGAGCAGAAGTTCCAAATGACTCTATTTTAGAAGAGCTAGTTACTAATTGCAATCAGTCTTCTTACTATGGTGGAGGACTAGTAATAAACGTTTTTGCTCCTGCACTTTTTTCTCATGAGTTAATGCTTAATGTACCTCAAGGTCAAGGTACTATCTACATCAACTGTACTAATAGAAACTGTGTTAGCACCAGGTTTGATAGTAAAATGTCTATAACAGACACTAAATTACTAACCAATGGTCGTAATTCAAAAGAAGCGGTTATATGCCAGTTAAACAGCTCGCTAGAGTTCACACTTGAGTCTCAGAATGGCAAAGATGGTGTAACATATAAAGAAGGTAAATTATCATTTACTGTTCCTGAGGAGCTAAAAACTATCAGGGAGAGAATAATAAGAGTTTGTTTGATATTATCAAAGAATATTTCCAACAATTCTGCGAAAAACTAGGATTTAAATTCGAAGCAAACACACAAATAAAACGAAATTTAAGGAATCCACTGAAAGTAAACAGCTGTTTGGAAAGTGTGGAACCTCCTACTCATTGCAATGAGCATGTTCATGGCGGTTAAGGACTGTAGTTTATATAAACTACCCAGGTCCAAAATGCTAGAACTCAAGAGTTCTTAAACTGGACCTTATAATAAAAATGGGCAAACTTCTTTTGATTAGCTATAGAAAAAATTACTTCTTCATATATTTTAAAATTGGCGTTTTTTGTAGTGCTCTTAAATTGCCTTAGCTACAAACATTAAGAAATTTACCAAGCGGAGAAAAAAGGCAAAAGAATCCCCGTGGGTGGCTAGTTATTTACATTTAACTTTCAAACATGGCGTTCTCTTATTCTAAACGTCTAATAACTGCGACTCAGTTGCTTTTGAGCTACAATTAGTCTCAATTATAAACGTTAAGAAATTTACTAAACAGAAAAAATGACAAAAGAAACCCTATGGCAGCTAGTTATTCACTATCATTTTATCAGTTGGCGTTTTTTAATCTTTTTAAGCGCCCAAATAGGCGCAATTTACAGCACTAGTTGGTAATGTAGACAACAATGTAAAAGACATGAGGTGCACATAATGCAAAAAATTAAACATGAGACGCCAGATATACTAAGTTTTTTTGTCTTTTAATCTGTACAGAGAAGATAAATAATTAGCTTCAGCCTTATTATAAAAGGGTTGGCGGGGGTTGGCGGGGGTTGTCAAGGAGATTTTTTGTTTCATTCAACATGCTACCAAAAATGCAAGAAGTCTATTATGAAAAAAAGTCCTCTTAACTTTAGCTACCTTTCTATAAAAGATCTATCGACTGTTGCAATTATAGGTGTAAACAAGAATGATAAAAGAGTACGAGATTGAGTAACTATATACACTTCTGCTGGCATACCAGGGTATAAGTATACATTTTTAAATTGGGCAAGCTCTGGCTTTGGTATCACTACACGTACTGAATAATAACGCCCTAATCTTGGATCGTCGAGGGCATCGGGAGAAATATGGCTTACTATACCATTAATTAAACTTAAACGACGCGCGCTGTAAGCACTCAACCTTACTTTGACCTTTAACCCTTCTAACCCGTCAATGGAGACTATATTACTATCTTTTTTTTGTGCCGATAGTATCTCCTCTATATTTCTAGTCTGAATTTTAGCGTCTATTATTAAATCATCATTAGACGGTACTACGCTCATGATCGGAACTCCAGATTGTATAACACCACCTTCAGTATGGTACCTTATATCCGTAACTATTCCGTCTTGAGGCGATCTAATTACTGTGCGCGCTAATGCATCTTCTGCAACCATCAATCTTTCCCTTAAGTCAGCAATAGACGTGCTGACTTCCTTAAGTTCAGTGTTTGCTCTTTCTTGAGAATCATTCTTTACATTTATAATTTCTAACTCATTCTCTCCAATCTTTTGTTGTACTTGAGATATTGCAGCACGGTAATGACCGACTCTACCTTCAATTTCAGCGAACTGCTTTTCTAAAGCCAAAATATGCGGCCTGCCTATGTGGCCGCTGCTAAGAAGCTGTTTTTTTGTTTCCAATTCCTCAGCTATTAAGTCATATTGTTTGAGAGCTGCATCCAATTGAAAATTCAACCCTACTAACTCGTCATGTAGCTGTTTTATACGTTGTTGCAGTATGTCAGTTTTTCCTAATATACTCTTGCGCTGAGAATTAAATAATCTTATCTGGTTTTTCATCACTTTGTTTGCAAGCTCACCATCAGATAATTCTTTGACTTCATTGGGAAGCTCAATTGTGTCTAGGTCTCCCCTAATAGCAATAAGTCTTGCTTCAGTTGCCAAAAGTGACAAGAGCTTTTCTTTTATTATACTCAAATTCGCCTTCTCGTTAACGTCGCTTAACAAAACTAAAGGCTCTTCTTTTTTAACTGCTTGGCCCTCTTTGACCAAAATTTTGCTTATTATTCCTCCACCCAAATGCTGAACTATTTTTCTATTTGAAGATACAATAACTTCTCCACTTGCGTGCACTGCTCCATCAATTGGAGCTATAGCTGACCAAATACCACCTATTCCAAAAAAAATGAATATCACTATCAGACCGAAAAATAGTGGTCCCCATGTTACTCTCAGGACCTCATTCACGTTATTACCTTCGCGCTTTAAAATAAAACTTATCGCCGCATCAATCAATGCGAACGTTTTATCTAAAAATTTTGGATACTTTTTCTTTTTGGTTCTTTGCATGTTTATATTATCGCTATGGCCAAGCAGACCTGTCAAAGAAAATCCAGCGCTAAGTTTTTTTAACTTACTGATCATACATTATTGTGAACTTGCGTTAATATTAACATAACATACAAAAGCAAAGAATCCATGACTTAAGCACCTAACTTAGACTGTAGAACATCAGAATAAACTATTTAGTAACAATTTTGCTATATCTTAATTTGACTTAAGCTTTTATGAGCTGCTTACATCATGCAAGAAATCTATTGTCAACTAGACAATGTTCTGTTAGTAATCAGAAAAATGCGGTCGTTATGTTTCAATTAGAAGGCAAAAAATTTCTGATTACTGGTGCATCAGGTGGAATAGGTCAAGCAATTGTAAAGGTTATGTACAAAGCCGGAGCAATCTTATGTGTTTCTGGCACAAAAAAAGAAGCCCTCGAAGAGATTGCTAAACAGTATGAAAAGAACGTATATGTACTTCCTTGCAACTTATTTAATGCTGAGGAAGTAAGTCAGCTAATAAATAGAGCAAGTGAGTTAATGGAAGGTTTTGACGGTCTTGTATGTAACGCAGGCATTACACAAGATAATTTATTGCTGAGAATGACAGATGAAGCATGGCAAAAAGTGATTGATATTAACTTGAATTCCACGTTTAAGCTCAATAGAGAAGCGTGCAGGAAACTAATTAAGAATAACTGGGGAAGGATTATAAATATTTCATCGATAATAGGGTTAACAGGAAATGCTGGGCAAGCAAATTATGCAGCATCAAAAGCTGGAGTAATAGCCATGAGCAAATCTATAGCAAAAGAAGTTGCAAGTCGAAATATAACAGTGAATTGTATCGCTCCTGGGTTTATAGATACTAAGATGACTGAAGTTTTAGCCGAGGAACAAAAGAGAAAAATATTAGATAATATTCCAATGAAGAGAATGGGGACAGGAGAAGAAGTAGCAGCAGGAGTCCTGTTTCTAGCGAGTGATGAAGCAAAATATATCACAGGGCATGTGCTGAATATTAATGGCGGTTTATTTATGTAGTAACACCTTATCTATAGACAAGCCATAAATTTTACTGTAAAATAAATATATGTAAACTAAAATTATTTTTACTACGCTAGTTTATTATTAAAGGCAAGGAAATGAACTCTATAATAAGAAAGTTTTTTAATGTTTTATATGTGGTATTGGTTTTCTCAGGTTATCCAACCTCTTCTGGTGCAAGTGATAGCATGGACAGCACAGCTGAAGTAATATGCAACATTATTGGGTATGTGTGGGGGATAGGTGGTCCACTTATGACCGTAGTAATAATTGGTGCGTCCTTGCTTGCAATATTTGGCAGAATGCCTTGGCCAGCTCTTTTTGCTTTAGGCATGTTTTGTGGTGTATTCTTTGGTGCTAAGACGATTATAATGAAAGTTATACCTGATCATCTGAAAGCAACGAATATGCTTCAAGGGTGTGGAGAAAATAAAAAGTGATAGCATGCTACAATGCCTTTTGTCATCCATTGAATTGCTTCATGTCTTCAATTTGCAACAAGTAAGGGCTGTCTTTTGGTAAAGTTTTAACAGCTAGTTCAGCATATTTCATAAATTGTTTTAAATTACCTTCAATGCAAGCCTTTTTCGTTAAGGCAAAATAGTGCATTGCCGTATCGGCATTACGTCTATGTGCGATGCTTAAATACTTCCAAACAAAGGCATTATTTGGTTCTATACCTGCAATCTGCTCCAGGTAAAAAATTGCCTTCTTTGTATCACCGTACAATAACAGAGCATGGGATAATGCAAGTTTCACTAAATAACTGTTCTTCTCAGATAAATATTTAAGTGATTCTTCATACATTTTTATTGTTTCACTTAAATTTCCAGCCTTATATAGCATTTCTGCTTTTAGTTCATATAGGTATGGATCATCACGTGACTTTTGAACTAGTGAATCAACTATAGCAATGGCCTCTTCTATCTTTCCTTGTCTATAGTGAACTATAGCATTTACATATTCAGAATTGCCTTCATATTTGTTGGATAACACGTGGATAGGAGAGAAGAAAGAATCTAGCTTTGTAACCATACGCTTAAACTTTATTAATTTATCTGCAAGAATTGGTTTTACATCGTTTTTAACCTTATAATTCTGTACAGCAAATATGCGCTTATCACTAAGTGGATGAGTACGAAAATACCCTTCAGTATTTTCATGCTCAATACTTTTAAAGTACCCAAAAACCTCCTTCATACCTGAATTATCATAACCAGATTCATCAAGATACCTTAAAGCATAGCTATCTGCTGCGCTTTCTTGCTCTTGAGAATAGTTGAAAAACAGTCTCGAGCTGAGCGCTACACCACTTAGCAAAATTGCACTAGCAACCTGGGGATTAATGATAATAGTAGAAACCAACCCTACCATATAACTAATCATCGCTATCGATTGAAAATAACTCACAGCACCACTCATCTGCAGTATATGACCAGCAGATATGTGAGCAATCTCATGTGCTAATATGCCAAGTAAAACATAAGGTTCAGCTGAATATTGCAAAAGTCCTAGGTGAATGAAAATGCTATTATTGTCAATTACAAAAGCATTAATTGAACTATCGTTAATTATGAAAACTTTTATTCGATTACCATCAATACCTGCGGCAGAAAATAAAGGCTGTGCTAGCTCTTTTACCACTACCTCTACTTCACTATCTCTAATAACACTAACAGAGTAAGCACTATTACAATACGCAAAAAAGAACAATAAGGTAAAAAACTTGACAATTCTAAACATGGAAATTCCGTATTTGTATAATTTTTAGGAATTTTACATTTTAGCACTTAAATTATACAAATTTATAAACGCTAGCTTAACTTTTTAACGTAGTTAATAAGTTTGTCGATGCTAGTTAACTTAATCTTATGTTGTTCAGCAAATTCAAGCAACTGAGGTAAGCGCATCATGGAACCATCATCGTTAACTAGTTCACACCCTACAGCTGCGTGATTCAGGCCAACTAGCTTTGCTATTTCAACACTTGCCTCAGTATGACCATTGCGTGCTAAAACCCCACTATCGTTTGCAATAATAGGAAAAACATGACCTGGAGTAATAATATCATCTTTAGTACTCTTTTCGTCAATAGCGGTAAGTATTGTGCGCGTTCTATCATGAGCAGACACACCTGTTGTAATACCATAACGTGCATCAATTGACGTAGTAAATGCAGTGTGAGGAGTAAGCTTTTCATCTACATTACTTCTTCTCATAAACTCAAGACCTAGCCTATTCATATGAAGCTTTGTCATAGCTAGAAATACAATGCCAGTACCGTACCTAACCATAAAAGCTATATGTTTGGGCTCCAGCTTTTCAGCTAAGACGATTAAATCACCTTCATTTTCTCTATTTTCATTATCAACTAAAATAAATAATTTACCAGAACAAGCGTCCTCTAACACATCCTCCACAGAAGAAATACTGGACAGATTCATTGATGCATAAGTGGCCTGTACCATATTTACTTAAATTCAATCTGAACTATTTTATATAACTTCTCCCCGTTTGGCACTACCACTTCCACATATTCACCAACTTTTTTACCAATTAAAGCGCTGCCTAAAGGTGAGCTAGTAGATATCAATTGTTTTGAAACATCAGCTTCGTACTCACCTACAATTTTATAAATATATTCTACTTCACTGCTATCATCATTTAACATGCTTAACGTCACTGTTGCACCAAACATTACTGAATCACCAGACAAATTTTTCGCTTCTATTACTTCTGCGTGTGAAAGTTTGTTTTCTAATTCCATTATACGGCCTTCAATAAAACCCAACCTTTCCCGTGCAGCATGATACTCTGCATTTTCAGATAAATCACCTTGATCACGTGCATCTGAAATAGCTTGTATAATGGAAGGTTTTTCTTTCTTTAATTTCTCAAGCTCAGTCTGTATATGTTCAAAACCTTCCCTTGTCATAGGAAACTTATTAACAATGGATGAAGTCATAACCACCACCTAAACGCAAATAAATTGAGTAACAAAGTTACTCACAATATTGAAAACATCGTTCTTTATATCATCATTCATGCTATTTGACAACTTTTTTAAAACTCCAGGATGCGCAGTTTGAAAATAATTGACAAGATTGAGCTCAAATTTATTGATGTCGCTTATCTGTACCTTACTCAATTGATCATACAAATTAGAAAAGATATACATGAGAACTACTTGTTCTTCTATTGACATAGGTGAATGCTGTCTTTGCTTTAATAGCTCAACAAGATATTTACCCTTGTCTAAGGACAATTGAACACTAGCATCAAGATCAGAACCAAATTTTGCGAAATCTTCTAATTCTCTATACTGAGCTAAACTCAGCTTTATAGAACCAGCAACTTTTTTCACGGATTTCAATTGCGCAGCAGAGCCAACCCGAGAAACTGATAAACCTATATTCACTGCAGGGCGAAATCCTTTGTGAAATAATTCAGACTCAAGAAAAATTTGTCCATCAGTAATTGAAATCACATTAGTTGGAACATATGCAGATACATCACCGGCCTGAGTTTCAATAATTGGCAAAGCAGTTAAAGACCCCTGTCCTTTTCCATCAGACATTTTAGCAGCTCTTTCAAGCAAACGAGAATGTACATAGAATATATCTCCAGGATAAGCTTCCCGGCCAGGGGGACGTCTAAGTAGTAGGGACATCTGCCTATATGCCACAGCGTGCTTAGATAAATCGTCATATACCACCAAGCAATGCATTCCATTATCACGGAAAAATTCTCCAATAGTGCAACCAGCATAAGGTGCTAAAAATTGCATAGGTGCGCAGTCAGATGCACTAGCCACAACTACAGTCGTATATTCTAATGCCCCACTTTCTTTTAGTTTATTTACCACTTTTGCCACTGTTGAAATTTTCTGCCCAATAGCAACATAAACGCAGTAAACCTTTCGATTTTTGTCCACCTCGTCATTAATTTTCTTTTGATTAATGATAGTATCAAGTGCAATAGTAGTTTTACCAATTTGTCTATCGCCAATAATTAATTCACGCTGTCCTCTACCTATCGGAATTAGTAAATCTATAATCTTAATTCCCGTCTGCAGAGGTTCATGTACGGATTTACGATCGATAATACCTGGCGCTTTGGATTCTATATCCATTCTGTTTTTAGCTCTAATTTCCCCACCGTTATCTATAGGATGGCCCAACGCATTTACAACTCTTCCTAGTAATTCATGTCCTACAGGCACCTGTATAACGTTACCACTGCATCTTACAATATCCCCTTCTTTCACGTCACGATCATTACCAAGCACCACTATTCCAGCTATATCATGATCTAAATCAAGAACTATTCCTTCCACACCACTTGCAAAAAATACCTTTTCACCGAATTTTGCCTTTTCGAGTCCATAAACCAATGCAATACCATCGGTTACTGAAATCACTTCACCTATGTTTTCTCGCTTTATAGGATTATCAAACGCCTCAATCTTTTCCCTTATTATGTTTACTACTTCAGAAGTATTTATACTATTTTTCATATACAATTCCTTATTTTCAATATTTCCATTTTACTCAAATCAATCAATCTATCTAAGTAACTCTTCAGCGAAGCATCGATTAAGTTAAAACCATACTTCACTATAAAACCACCTAGTATAGAAGGGTCAACCACGTTATTTACTTTTATTATTTTACCAAGAAAGCTTAAAGATTCAGTAATTATTTTTATATCAGATTTCTTTAAAGCCTTCGCTGACTTTATAGTGATTTCCAACTCACTTTTACTTTCTCTTACAAGATTTAAGAATTTTTCTAATATAAGAATTAGTAAGCTAGAACGTCTATTTGTAAATATAACCATGATAAACTTCACTAAGTTCTCACTCAAGTCTTCATTTATAGAAAGTATCGCTTTTTTTTTGTGCGCAAGAGAAACCATAGGATGGGATAGGCATATAAAAATATCACGTTGATTTTTGAAAAAAGCCAATAAAAATTCTACTTCCTTTCTTATAATACCTAGCTTATTTTCTGAGACATAAAACAGCGCTCTAGCGTAAGATGAGATTAAATTATTGCTTTTCATATTAAATTACCTATGCTAATATTTGTAGCCTAAATCCAGCCCAATGGGCTTTGTTGCGTTTACTGACAAAACTCATTATGAAATAGTTATCAAGGGAAAAGTATACTAGAAACAATAAAAGTCAGTAATTAAAATGAATATAACAGATTTTCAGAGAAAGAGAAGTATTTTTGTTGGTATCAGAAATAGACTTATTACATAGTTTTTGGCAGCACATTGGACGAAACGAAGAAACTACTTGACAACCCCCGCCAGTCTCATTATCATGCTACTAAGGGTATTTCTGACTCAAAACTTGTTTTTGACCTGCAGGATCAACGACAAAAATTC
>NZ_JAAXCS010000028.1:0-13602 GCF_013309895.1 Wolbachia endosymbiont of Atemnus politus
ATTAAATATCTTATAAAACTCTTTTTTTAATATACCATCCAGTTCAGAAAGTGAAGCTTCAACTCCTAGTTCTTTCATTGATGTAACACCATAATCTTTCAGCCCGCAAGGAATAATGCCTTTATAGTGAGAAAGATCTGGAGAGACGTTGAGCGCTATGCCATGGTAAGTTACCCATTTTCTTAAGCGAATACCAAAAGCTGCTATTTTTTTTTCTACTCCGTTATTGTTTACCCAAATACCTATTCTATCTTCTTTGAATTCTCCAAGTATATTAAAATGCCTTAAAACGTTTATGGTCCAATTACCGAGGTCTCTAATATATAGTTTTATATCGCATTTATTTCTTTTTTTTTAGGTTTAGCATCAAATATATAATGCGCTGCCCTGGTCCGTGGAATGTGTATTTACCACCCCTGCCTGTTTTATGTACAGGAAATAGTTTTTCAACGACTTCATCATCTGTTGCACTGATTCCTGCTGTGTATAGTGAAGGGTGTTGGAGGAGCCATACTAGCTCATCAGATAAATTGTTGTAAATTTTTTGAATTTTTACTTCCATGAATTTTACAGCATGGGTATAATCATTAAGCTGATCGGATATTAGCCATTCTACCATGTTCTTTTTCTTTAACTCTGCTAATATAGTGTCCAAATCTCACTACTGTCATTCCAGTGCCTTTTTTCCTGGCACCAAGCACTTTTGCTTCAATATTGCACACTCCTGAACAGATATATTACTCAAGTTTGAACAATTTTTACTTAGATTCAACAAAACAAGATTTGAAATTTTGTGTGATGCTGTTGATTATAGCGAGATATGCGTCTTTTCCAGGTTCTATATCTAATCCAATAGGATCAAGAATTACCATTTTTGCGTCATTAGAAAGGGCTTTAGGTTTTATGCTATCTTCTTGTGAAGGGGAAAATATACATTTAATGTTTTCTTCCTTCATCGTCTTTTTTAGTTTCATTATACTTCTCATACCTATGTAAGCATTCTCTCCTATAGATAGAATGGCACTTGGGTGATTTAACCCAAAATATTTTTCAAAATATTGATAGGCATCATGAGTGACTATGTATTTTTGATTTTTTAAGTCATTCAGTTCTTTTGCAATTTTCTCCTCTTCTTGTTCTATTCTTTCTACGGCTTTCATTGCATTGTAGTTGTATCGAGAGGCATTCTCCTTATCTATACTGGATAGTGTTGCACTTATAGAGAATATCATGCTCTTTGCGTTTTCGGGACTCAGCCAGATGTGCAGGACTTTTTCGTCTTGAGTATGGATGATTTGCCTGGAAAATGAATGTGGTCGAGCAGGAAGTAGATTGACTGTCTTTGATAACTGTACAAGTTCTTTATTGTTTTTAGCAAAAGCTTTAACGAATGTTTCTAGGTTATCATCAACGTAAAATATGACGTCACTTGATTCCAAATTACTTGCATCAGATGGCTTGAATGCGTGATCGTGTTCAGATGTTGTGCAGGCAAGCAAGTGTGGTTTTAAAATTCCATCTGTAACAGAAGCTACAAGTGAGTGTACGGGCTTTATTGTGGCTACAATTTTTAAATTGGATGAAAGAGCAGTACTGTGGTATAGTGTAAACAAAAGCAATAGAAAAAAAGCCAATAAATGTCGCATGAAAACGTTGAGAAAAATTTAAATTTTGTCAAAAAGTTAAATAATGTCAATACCAACGTTCTAAAGATAGAGAACCTCGCTCTTGCGTATGATAATAAAAAGGTTCTCGATGATGTCAATATATCAGTAAAAAGAGGAGATATAGTTACTATACTTGGTCCAAATGGTGGAGGTAAAACCTCCTTAGTGAAGGTAGTTGCTGGTATAAATAAAAGCTATACCGGTAGTGTCGTGTTTACTGACGATACAAAAATTGGTTATGTGCCACAAAATTTTAGCATTAGTAATTTGATGCCGATAACGGTTGAATATTTCCTTTTAAATAGCTTTTCAAAAAAACTGGAGAAAAATCAATCAACTATTACAGAAGTGGTGAATTTGGTTGGTATTAGCAACATTTTGAAGAGTCAAGTGTCGGAAATCTCTGCGGGGCAAACACAATTATTACTACTTGCACGCTGTTTGATTGCAGAACCTGATTTGATTATCCTGGATGAACCGGTTAGTGCAGTGGACATTAATGCTCGGGCTAAATTTTATGATATTATAGGAAAAATAGCAAAAGAACGACTGATTTCAATTCTTATGACATCTCATGATCTAAGCTCCATTGCACCGTGCTCAGATTATATAATTTGCATAAATCATACTATCTATTGCCAAGGCAAGCCTGATGAAATCATGAAGAGTAAGACTTTACGTGAAATATTTAGCAGTTACATAGCAAAATGATTCGAAATGTTCTGCGCCTTCTATATATAACTGCAGTGCTAACTCGTTACAACGTACTACCTTATTTACTTGCTCCGTCGAAGAAGTCAGTAAACAAAATACGAGGCTACAAACTAAAGTGTGCTCTCGAAAAATTAGGGCCAGTGTTTATTAAGTTTGGGCAGTCTATCTCATCACGCACTGACATTTTAAGTGAGGATATAACGAACAGCTTGTTATTGATATGCGACAGACTGCCATCCTTTTCATATAAGATAGCAGTTAAAACTATAGAAAGCGAATTTAATTGTAAGTTGAGCGACATTTTTTCAAGTTTCTCTGAAGAGCCAGTTGCAGCAGCATCAATTTCTCAAGTTCATAAAGCAACTACAACGGAAGGCAAAGAAGTTGCTGTAAAGGTCCTAAGGCCAAATATTGAGAAAACATTCTCAAAAGATATAAAAATGCTTTTTTGGCTTGCAGGAATTGTAGAAAGGTTTAGCGAACAATCAAAGAGACTAAAACCAATTGAGTTAGTTGAAACTTTTGCTGAAATTTGCCGACTAGAGTTAGATCTGCGTTTTGAAGCTGCTCACTCTTCGGAACTGAAGGAAAACACAAAAAACGACAGAGGTTTTTACGTACCGGAAATAGATTGGAGTCGGACTTCAAAGAAGGTTTTAACATTAGAGTGGATAGATGCAACACCGATATACGAAGTTGAGAAACATAAGCAAATAGCTATCAATCTCATAGAATCGTTTTGTAATCAAGTATACAGAGATTGTTTCTTCCATGCGGATATGCACCCTGGAAATCTAATGATCGATAGTAGCAACAATATCATCGCTCTCGATTGTGGAATTATGGGCCGAATAGACCGTGAAACGTGTTATTATGTAATAGAGATACTAAAGGGTTTTTTAAACCGGAATTATGACTATGTTGCAAAAGTGCACTTTAGAGCTGGCTATGTTTCACCACGGCATAAAAATTTTGTTGCAGCATGCAGAGCAATAGGTGAACCTATTATAGGACAGTCTATACAAAAAATTTCTTTCGCTAGTTTGCTTGCTCAATTGTTCAAAATAACTGGCGATTTTGACATGAAAGTTCAAACGCAATTGTTATTACTGCAGAAAACTATGATTTTGCTAGAAGGAACATGTAGAAAAATCTACCCAGAAATCAATATGTGGAAAGTAGTTGAAGCATGGACAAAGAATCAACATAAAAATAAAATAGGTTATAGAGAAAAAATAAAAAGTTCTTACCCCATAAAAACGATTCAAGAAATATTTAGCCTCGTAGAGAAGTTAAACTTAATAGCTGACCATAAGCTAGAGAGCATTAAAATTAAGAGTAAATCAAATAGAAAGGCCTACTTTTTACTGTGGTCTATAATTGTAGTGCTAATCATTAAGCTTTTAATTTTCTAATAAGTGTTGCTTTTTACGTTGCTATAGCTAAAATAAATAAAGTTTACCTCAGTCCCACTACTTGCTAGTGGGATTTATAGCAGAGATACCGTGACAATTATGACGTAGATAGCTAGCGAAATTGCCAAATAATTGTGTGAGAGACTTGATTTAAAGTTTCTATTGTTTACAGAGGATAAGCTGCTACAATAAACGAGTTAAAAGTAGTTAAGTTATGCAAGATGATACTAAAAAAGAAACGTCAGTAGAAGAAAAAGGCATATTAGGATGGATAGAGTACAGGCTGCCTATATTTTCTTTTCTAAAACACACTGCTTCTTATCAAGTACCAAAAAACTTAAACTACGCTTGGAACTTTGGTTCTTTGGCTGGTATAGCACTAATTTTACAAATAATAACAGGCATATTTCTTGCCATGCATTACACTCCGCACGTTGATCATGCGTTTAACAGCGTGGAACGTATAATGCGTGATGTGAACTATGGATGGCTGATACGCTACACTCATGCTGTCGGAGCTTCGCTCTTCTTTATGGTGGTCTATGTCCATATCATGCGTGGGTTGTATTACGGGTCTTATAAGAGACCACGAGAGATGGTGTGGTTTATTGGTATATTTATATTTTTTGTAATGATGGCAACTGCCTTTATGGGATACGTTCTTCCCTGGGGGCAAATGAGTTTCTGGGGCGCAACAGTCATAACTAACTTATTCTCAGCCATACCTTTAATTGGCAACAAAATAGTTATATGGTTATGGGGTGGTTTTTCCGTTGATAATCCAACACTTAATCGTTTTTTTGCTCTACATTATCTTTTGCCTTTCGTTATTATCGCTTTAGCTATGCTACATGTTATTGCTCTGCATAGGTTTGGTTCTGGTAACCCAAGTGGGATAGAAGTGAAATCAGATAAGGACACCATTCCACTCTACCCTTATTATATAGTCAAGGATTGCATAACTTTTGGTTTGTTTTTTGTAGTTTTGTTTGCATTTGTTTTCTATGCTCCCAATTATCTTGGCCATCCGGATAATTATATAGAAGCTGATTCTATGGTCACTCCGGTACATATAGTACCAGAGTGGTATTTTTTACCTTTTTACGCGATGCTGCGTTCAATCCCAGACAAACTTACAGGTGTATTAACCATGTTTGGATCTATCTTAGTGTGGTTTTTATTGCCTTGGCTTGATAAATCAAAAGTTAAAAGTGGTGCCTATCGTCCATTGTTTAAGAAATTTTTTTGGGTCTTCGTAGTAAATTTTGCATTTCTCGCTTGGCTTGGGGGACAGGAAGTTAAAGAACCTTATATTACCCTTAGTAGGCTTTCCACTCTTTATTACTTTGCATACTTTGTAATAGTTTTACCACTACTTGGTAAGTATGAGAAGCCAGCAGAGCCACCCAAAACCATAAGTGATTCTGCGCCGGAGATGAAGTGATGCTGGTTAAAAATATATTAGCTGTATTTTGTGCGTTATTCTTTGCTAATTCCGTGCATGCAGAAGAATTCGAACCATCACCAAACAAGAAAATGGATTGGAGATTTGATGGAATTACTGGATCCTTCGATAGAGAGTCAATTCAGCGTGGTTATAAAGTGTATAAGGAAGTCTGTGCTGCTTGTCATTCAATGAATAGAGTGGCATTTCGTAATTTACAAGATGTCGGTTTTTCTGAAGAAGATATAAAACAGATTGCAGCTTCTTATCAAGTTAAAGATGGGCCAAACGATCTGGGCGAAATGTTCGATAGGCCTGGAATACCTTCGGATTATTTTATTGCACCTTTTGATACAAAGGAAGCAGCTGCAGCAAGCAACAATGGTGCAGTTCCACCGGACTTGTCACTTATTATTAAAGCGAGGCACGATGGTGCAAGTTATGTATATTCACTACTAACTGGCTATCAAAACGGTGAGCACGATGAGAATAATTTATATTTTAATCCATATTTTCCAACAGGTAAGTTAGCTATGGCACCGCCACTTTCTGAAGGAATGGTGGAATATGACAGTACAAGACAAGCCACAGTCGAAAACATGGCATATGATGTGGTAAATTTTTTACAATGGGCAGCAGAGCCAGAACTAGAGCGCCGACACAAACTTGGATTTAAAGTAGTGGCGTATTTTATAATCTTAACGGTCTTTTTTGTATTAACTAACAAGAAAGTATGGAGCAAACTTTATAAAAAGAAAAAATAAAGTTTTTTGGACACTCACTTTCATATCTTATTTACACTAGCAAGTTTATTATACAATAATAAATATATTATGAAAACACAGGATTATGGAATTTCAAATCGCTACACATTTTAAACCAGCTGGAGATCAACCACAAGCAATCGATAGTTTAGTTGCAGGACTAAATAGCAACAAAAGAGATCAGGTTTTACTTGGAGTTACTGGCTCTGGAAAAACTTTTACTATGGCAAATGTTATTGCAAGAACAAATAGGCCTGCATTAATTATGGCACACAATAAAACTTTAGCAGCACAGCTTTATGAGGAGATGAGAGGACTCTTTCCCCATAATGCTGTTGGATACTTCATTTCTTATTATGATTATTATCAGCCTGAAGCTTATTCGCCACAAACTGATACTTATATTGAAAAAGACTCTGTCATTAATGAAAGAATTGACATGCTGCGTTATTCCGCTGTCTGTTCCCTTTTGGAGCGCAGGGACACGATTGTAGTTGCCAGTGTTTCCTGTATATATGGTCTTGGTTCGCCTGAAAGCTACCGCAGCATGACTGTATCCTTAAGTGTTGGAGACAAAATTCATGTTAACAATTTCTTGAGTAACTTAGCTGATCTCCAATACAAGCGCTCCGATGTCAGATTTGAGCGAGGATATTTCAGGGTATGTGGCGATATTATCGATATCTTTCCTGCTTATTATGAAGACAAAGCTTGGCGTCTATCGTTGTTTGGCGATGAAATAGAAGAAATTTCTGAGATTAATGTTATAACAGGCAATATTATCAAACGCATAGATAAAATCACCATTTTTCCAAACAGCTACCACATTACATCGCGTGAGACTCTGTTGCAGACAGTTCAACTGATCAAAAAAGAGCTGCATGAACGCTTGGATTATTATTATTCACAGAACAAGATTGTTGAAGCAAAACGCCTCGAGCAGCGCACCAATTTCGATATTGAAATGATGGTAGCAACAGGGGTGTGTAAAGGTATTGAAAATTATTCACGTTATCTCTATGGAATGGAAGCTGGAGATGCGCCACCTACTTTGTTCGAATATTTACCTAAAGATGTAATTTTATTTGTTGATGAAAGTCATGTCACCGTTCCTCAAATTGGTGCAATGTACAGTGGTAATGAGGCGCGCAAAAAGAAATTAATTGACTACGGCTTTAGGCTCCCTTCTGCTTTTGATAACCGTCCATTAACATTTAAAGAGTGGGAAGCAGTACGGCCGCAAACTATTTTCATATCTGCCACTCCTGGAAGATATGAGTTAGAAAAGACCAGTAACGTATTTATAGAACAAGTTATCCGTCCAACAGGACTTATAGACCCAATCTGCATTGTAAAACCAATAGAGAGTCAGGTTGATGATGTGATTCACGAGGCGCAAGTAACGATAAAGAAAGGGTTTTGTGTTCTAATCACCACGTTGACAAAAAAAATGGCTGAAAAACTAGCTGAGCATATGAGTGAGTTAAATATGAAGGTAAGTTATCTGCATTCAGATATTGGTGCACTGGAGAGAATTGACATTATATATAAATTAAGATCGAAAGAAATCGATGTGCTAGTTGGTGTCAACTTGCTGAGAGAAGGTCTTGATATTCCAGAGTGTGGCTTGGTTGCAATTTTAGATGCTGATAAAGAAGGATTTTTGCGATCAGAGACTTCGCTTATTCAAACGATAGGTCGTGCTGCACGCAATGCTGAAGGTAGGGTAATTTTATATGCAGATAAAATGACCGGTTCTTTGGACCGTGCGTTGAAAGAAACCGCAAGAAGAAGAAATAAACAAAAAGAATATAATACTTTGCATAATATTGTACCAAAAACTATAATAAAGCCTATATCAAATACCCTGCAAGACAAAGTAGTGGCTGAGGATTTTAGCAAGGATGACTTAGACAGCTTGAAAAAGCAGATGCGGAAACATGCTGAGAACCTAGAGTTTGAAGAGGCGGCAAAAATAAAAAGTATTATCGAAAGATTTATGACATAAGAAGCAAAGCCAGACCGCAAATGCCTATGGCAATGTTACAAAAACGGTTTAGAGCTTGAGGTCATATTTACTCTTGTCATTTACTCAACCATTTTTTGCTGCTCCGCTGACGTTCAGGCAGAAGAATCTATAGATCATTTATATATTCCTTAATTTTAGCTGCAATCTTATCAGATTGACTTTCATCCGAATTTAGATCGGCTGCAAAGTGCGTAACGTATTTTCCTCCGGGGCCAATAAGATATATTATCGAAGAATGATTAATTTCCTCTTCCCCACCAACTTTGCTAGCATATACCTTATAATTTGCAATTATCTCATCTATTTTTTCTCTTTTACCAGTTAACATTTGTATTCTATGGTCAAATTGCTGATGGAATTCTTTAAGTTTTTCCGTGCTGTCGCGTTCGGGGTCAACTGTTATGAAAAATGTTTGTAACTTGTCATTGGTTTTCTCGTCTAGCTTTGCAAGTGTTTCTGAAATGATTCCAAGATTCATAGGGCAAATCTTTTTACATGAAGAGAATCCAAAGAAAATTATCATGTACTTATCTTTAAAGTCATCACTGCGTATAATCTGATCGTCTTGGTTAATCAGAGCAAAATCGCCTCCTATCTTAACTTCTGCATTGTGAATCGCTGCTGGAGCGAATATTCCTTTTTTAGTAAAATAACAATAACCGAGAAAAATGGCTGCTAAAGTTATTACTATACTAGATAACAACCTTACAAACTTTATCATTAGAACACCTTGAATAAAACAAGATTATATCTGCATTAGTTGACTTATTCAATATTTTCTTTCCAAAGTGGATTGTTAATTTTATCTAACAGTTTTCTATGTTCGTTAATTTCTTCATTGCTTGGTGAGTGTTCTCTGCGAACTAAATTACGTACTTTACGCTGAATGACTGTAGAGTTGTTATCCTGCTCACACTGATTATCAAACAGGAAAGTTTGTAACCCCCCTGTAAGCTCAACATAAACTTTTGCAAGCAACTGGGCATCAATTAGTGCTCCGTGTAATTCTCTATCCTCTAGTGATATGTCAAAACGCTTACATAATGCACTTAAAGATGCAGGTGACCCTGCAAACTTTTTTCTAGCAAGCGGTAATGTATCCAGTACTCTGTCTGAAGAAATTAATCCGGCATTCAGTTTACCAAGTTCCATATTAAGGAACTTAATATCAAACTCAGCATTGTGAATTATCAAAATATCGCTAGATATAAAGTCAAGAAATTCAAGTGCAATATCTGAAAACAATGGTTTATCTTCCAAAAATTCTTCACTAATGCCGTGAATCTTAAATGAGTGGTAAGGTATATCCCTTTCTGGATTGAGGTACTGATGGAATACTTTGCCTGTTGGGATGCGGTTAATCAACTCCACACACCCTATTTCAATAATCCGGTGACCAGACCCGATATCAAGACCGGTAGTTTCAGTATCAAGTACTATTTCACGTAGCTTGCTTTCCATTTTAAATAAAATCAACCTTACTTAACTTACATTGAATCCTTATCATTGTTGTCCTTATTATAGTTAACAGAAACTAGCAACCAGCTTGGGTTTGATGAAGTAATATTTTTTTTGAATTGCCACACATCCTCAACTTTATTGATGGTGGATGTGCTACCTGATATAACATCTCCCTTGTCATTCTTAACAAAGTTAATTTGCTCTGAAAAGAAATATACTGCAATAAACACTACGTTTTTCACTAGTTTTATTTCTAAAATCTTTTGTGAGATAATGGAAACAATTATAGATTCGTGCATCTCTTTACGGCGTCTGATTTTTTCTGCAAAGTTGTTATATAAGCCTTTATCCAAGAGAGGTTTCAACTGAGACAGATTTCCCTGATTGAAATGCTTTATTATTAATTCAAAAGCCATGCTTGAACCTTCCATAAAATGGGAAATGGAGAAATCTTTATTTTTTTGTAATATTTGTTCGTAAGTAGCTTTTATTGAATTTTTGTCGTTGCTATCGATGTAATCTTCAATATTTTCTACTACCTCTTCGTTACTTCGGTTTATATCGAGTGCACTAGTCAGTTTTTTTAGGTTGAGGTTTGGCGACTTTCCTAAAGAATTGTATAACCGTGAAAAAACGAATGCTGCTAATAAAGCATATATTACAAGCTCTATCATAGTAACTCAACTCCTTAGCATATAAAGTATCTGAACATTATTAATTATTAATGAAAACGTCTATATCAATCTGTAATTTAGATTTGCTATTCATTTATAAGTGGTTATATTGTAGAAGAAAGTGTTAAATACTTCAACTTAATTATGGAGACGTAACAAATGTCACAACAAAAAATGAAAATTCATGGTCAATATATTAAAGATCTATCGTTTGAAAATCCGAATTCACCATTTCTTTCTCCAAGAGAAGCTCCTAGTATTAATGTAATGGTCAACATCAATTCAGTGAAGTTGGAAGGAGCCGAAGACAAAGAAGGAAATGATGAAGAAAAATCTTTCCATGAAATTACTCTGCATATAGAAGCCAAAGCAACGGTAAAAGATGAGAACATAAAAGATGGTGTTGCCTTCATTTGTGAAACGAAATATTGTGGTATTTTTTCAATAGAAAACTCTGCAGAGCTAAGTGCAGAAGAGGTAAAGCAAGCTTTATTTATTGGTGGGCCTACTTTTCTTTTTCCTTTTGCGAGAGAAATAATTGCGAGGGTTACAAGTAGTGGTGGATTTCCTCCACTTATGCTAGATCCTATAGACTTTGAAGCTATGTATAAGCAGCAGGGTCAACAACAAAAAGATACTGTGAGCAATGAGAATTTTAACTGATGAGTTTATCATTTCAACGTGTGAAATGACTTCGTTGCATAGCAAGTTAAAAGACTTTGATGTTCTGAATAGCCAGATGTTACAGATAACGCTTAAGTTTATAAAATAATTGACAATGTTAATTTTCTAATTTATAAGTAGATTTTTGAGATAATTACCAAGGAGGTATAGAGTTTGATTGAAGTATCAGTTCATTATGGTGATGTAGATAGGGCTTTTCCGGTATTGAAAAAAACAATTCAAAAAGAAGGAAGAGGGATAAAAATGAGAAAGCAGTACCATGAAAAGAAATCAGACAAAAGAGCTAAAAAGAAAGCTGAAGCTAAAAAAAAGAGGCGCCAACAAGAGAGTAGAAGGCAGCGTTATGGTTGGTAATTTTTAATATTGGTTGTTTTATGAATATTCACGAATATCAAGCAAAAGAGATTTTACGTAAATTTAATGTTCCGGTGCCAAAGGGTTTTGTTACTACATCTGTGGAAGGAGTAGCGACTCAAATGAATCAACTGAAGTCTGACGTACTTGTGGTTAAAGCTCAGATCCATGCAGGTGGTAGAGGCAAAGCTGGTGGTGTAAAGCTAGCAAAGTCAACTGAAGAAGCTCAGCAACTTGTAAAGGATATGCTTGGCATAACTTTAGTGACTCACCAAACAGGACCAAGTGGGCAGCAAGTAAGAAGAGTATACATTGAAGAGGGTTCAAGTATTAAGAAAGAGTATTATTTAAGCTTAGTAGTTGATCCAAAGCTCAGTAGGCCGACGTTCATATTTTCTTCAGAAGGTGGAATGGATATTGAGGAAGTTGCAAAAAGTTCTCCTACGAAAATTGCGAAGCTTGATATTAATCCTAGTTCTGGTTTTGCAAGTTTTGATAGCAGCAAGTTGAGCAGCAGTTTTAATTTAAATCCAGAACAAACAGAAAAAATAACAAATGTTGCAAAAAGTATATATGATGCATTTATTGCAACTGACGCGAGCCAAATTGAAATCAATCCACTAGTTGAAACAAATTCTGGAGATTTTGTTGCGCTTGATGCTAAAATTAATTTTGATGACAATGCTCTATACCGTCATCCGGAGATTGTGCAACTCCGTGATTACGATGAAGAAGTGAAAGAAGAGATAGAGGCTTCAAAGCATGGGCTCAGTTATATAAAAATGGATGGCAATATTGGTTGCATGGTAAACGGTGCGGGTCTTGCTATGGCAACAATGGATATAATAAAGTACTATGGAGCAGAGCCTGCTAACTTCTTGGATGTTGGTGGCGGAGCAAGTAAAGAAACTGTAACTGAAGCGTTTAAAATCATATTGTCTGATAGTAACGTAAAAGGAATTTTGGTTAATATATTTGGTGGCATAATGCGTTGTGATATTATTGCAAGTGGAATTGTTGAAACTGCAAAAGAAATGAGCATTGAAGTTCCTCTAGTGGTTAGGTTATCAGGTACTAATTTTGAAAAAGGAAAAAGAATCTTAGAGGGATCAGGATTAAATATTATTGCTGCAGATGAACTGGGTGATGCTGCACAGAAGATAGTAAAAGAGGTAAAATAAAGAATGTCTGTTTTAGTAAGCAAAGATACAAGATTAATATGCCAGGGTTTTACTGGTGCACAGGGTACATTCCACTCAGAGCAAGCTATTAGCTACGGAACAAAAATGGTTGGTGGTGTAACTCCTGGCAAGGGTGGAAGCACTCACCTTAACTTACCAGTCTTTAATACTGTAGCAGAAGCTAAAGAAAAAACTGATGCGAATGCCACGGTGATATATGTGCCTGCTAAGTTTGCTGCTGATGCAATACTCGAAGCAATAGATGCGGAAATAGAGTTGATAGTTTGTATTACAGAGGGCATTCCTATACTTGATATGGTAAAAGTTAAACATGCGCTTATAGGTTCACAAAGTCGATTGATTGGGCCAAATTGCCCAGGAGTTATTACACCTGAAGAATGCAAAATAGGAATTATGCCAGGGCATATTCATAAACGTGGACATATAGGAATCATGTCGCGTTCTGGAACTTTGACTTATGAAGCAGTAGCGCAAACAACCGCTGTTGGCCTTGGTCAATCAACATGCATCGGAATTGGAGGTGATCCTGTCCATGGTATGGCATTTGTTGACTGTATGGAGCTGTTTTTAAAAGATGACGATACTCATGGTATTGTGATCATTGGTGAAATAGGTGGAAACGAAGAAGAGGATGTATCATATTTTATAAAGGCAGAGAAAACTAAAAAGCCAATTGTTGGATTTGTAGCCGGCCAAACAGCACCTCCAGGAAGGCGCATGGGGCACGCTGGAGCTATTATCTCTTCTAGTGGTGGAAGTGCTGGTGCGAAGTTAGAAGTTATGAAGAGTGCTGGAATTGCAATCGCAGAAACTCCTGCAGTGATTGGTAAAAAAGTTTTGGAAGTAATGCACCGCTAGAGTTACAAAAACCCTATATCGCTTGTCATCACAGCGTGACATTTTAGTGTACGAACATTGCAATTTCCGAAGGGTGTCATCCAAGTAGCTGACACAGGGATCTATGATTTATAATTCTTTCTCTTGTCATCCCAGCGCGTGACGCTTATGACGGCCAGTGCCTCCTTTTCCTGTCATCCCAGCGCCCTCTTCTTGTCATCCCAGTACTGGGATCTAGGAAAATATAGGTCACGCGCTGGAATGACAAGGTTATGGCCAGTGCCCCCTATAGTGTCATCCCAGCACCCTTTTTTTGTCATCCCAGTAGCCTTTTTTTTGTCATCCCAGTGCCCAGAC
>NZ_JAAXCS010000029.1:0-13399 GCF_013309895.1 Wolbachia endosymbiont of Atemnus politus
GAGGTTAAGAATATATATTTTACGAAGTCACTAGAGTTATTTTAATTTGCTGTGGCTTCACAAACAAAAAATTGTTGCAACAAGTGATGCAGATAAAAAATATGAGAAAGAAGTAAGAAGGTCTCCTACTTTATGATAATTTTAATACAAATATTCTAAAAATTATATAAGAAATTAATTAATATATAACGTATCTCAGATATAATGTTGTACAAAAGTATGCATATTCAATAAAATATTAACATGAAAAGCTTGCTTGTAGAGAGGAACAGGACAGTAATATTGTTACTTATAGTGATTTTTATTTTTGGTTCATACGCCTATATAAAAATGCCAAGGGAAAGCAACCCAGATATACAAATTCCTATAATAAGTGTGTTTATTGGACTTCCTGGAATTTCCGTTGAAGATAGCGAGAAGTTATTAGTTATTCCAATAGAAAACGAACTAAGGTCCATAGAAGGAGTTAAGGAACTGCAGGCTCTGGCAATTAATGATGGTGCCCATATAATACTTAAATTTGGCACAGAATACAGCAACAAGGAAGTGCTCGATAACGTTCGTTCAAAGCTTTTAAATATAAAATCAAAATTACCTGTTGAAGCAGAATCTCCGGTAATCAGTGAAATAAACCTAAGCTTATTTCCTATATTAAATGTTGGATTGATTGGTAATCTACCAGAAAGAGCTTTAACTGAGATAGCGCATAGATTGAAAAAGGAAATAGAATCTCTGCCAAATGTTCTCAAAGTTGCAGTAGCAGGTATGCGTAAGGAGACAGCAGAAGTAATAATTGAACCTACAGTCCTAACAAAATATAACATTCAATCGAATGAAATATTCTATGCTATATCAAATAATAATAGACTAGTTGAAGCTGGGTCACTTGATAACGACACAGGCAAATACTCAATTAAAGTGTCAGGATTATTAAAAGATGTAGAAGATGTTATGAATATTCCTATTAGGTCTCAAGGTGACGCAGTCTTGAGGATAAAGGATGTGGCAAAAGTTTACCCTAGATTTGAAGATTATAAAGAATTTGCTCGCGTTAATGGCCTGCCTAGTATCGTGTTAGAAATTTCAAAACGTAATGGAAAGAACATAATAGATACAGTAAATCAAGTAAAATACTTAATGGATAAGGCAAAAGATCAACTACCTGAAAATCTGAAAGTGGTGTACTTAAACGACCAATCAAAAGATGTCCGTAATGTGCTCGATGACTTGCAAAATGGCATAATATTTGCTGTGTTGCTGATATTAATCATAATAATACTCTCCATGGGAATGAGAATAGCTATTCTTGTGGCACTTTCAATACCTGGTTCCTTTCTTATGGGGATAATAGCTCTTTACTTCATGGGCATAACTTTAAATATTGTTGTACTCTTCAGTTTAATTATGGCGGTCGGTATGCTGGTTGATGACGCAATTGTAATCAGCGAATATGCTGATAGAAAGATGATCTGTGGAATGGATAAAGCAGAGGCCTTTCACACTTCAGTTCGTGATATGTTCTATCCAGTTCTATCGTCAACGTTGACTAAATTGGCAGTATTTTTCCCTCTGTTATTCTGGCCTGATACGGTCGGTAAATTCATGCAGTATATACCAATTACAATGATTCTGACTTTGACTGGTTCGCTTATTATGGCTTTAGTCTTTATACCGACACTTGGTGCAATATTTGGTGAGCCCTCGGTAACTTCGAAAGAGGAAATTGAAAAAATGAATGCAATAGAAAGTGGTGAGATAAAGAGCACTGGACCTATGGTAAGAGCTTACGTGCGTATATTGGAGAAAGTTTTAGACCACCCTAAAAAATTTGTATGCGCTGTTGTATTCGTGTTATTTTCATTTAGTGTATTGTACTTTGCTTTTGGTCCTGGAGTAAAGTTTTTCCCGAAGGTGGATTCAGATAATATTTTAATTAGTGTTAAAGCAAAAGGAAATTTATCAGCTAAAGAACGAGATCTAATACTTAAAGAAGTAGAGAATCGTATTTTGAATATGGAGAAAGAAGTTAAGATTTTCTACGCTAAGTCAGGATTGTTTGGTGATGATGTCATCGCTAGAATCCAACTGGAGCTTGTGGATTGGCACTTTAGGCGCAAAGCTAGGGACATATTGAATGATATAAGAGCCTGTGTGCAGGATATGAAAGGAGTAGTAATTGATATTCAAGAAGAAAATCCAGGCCCGTCAGCTGATAAGCCAATACAGATTAACCTCAGCGGGAGCGCACTTAACTTAGATTTAGCAGTAGAAAAGATCCTAAAAATTATGAACCAACCTTCGTCAGGGTTTATAAATATTCAAGATAGCAGGTTCACACCTGAAATAGAGTGGAACATGAGTGTCGACAAGAATAAGGCAGCAAGTTCTGGAGTAAATGTTGCAACCATTGGCGATTTTATAAAAATGGTTACAAGTGGAGTATTAGTTGGAAAATATAGATCAAATAACCTTAATGAAGAAATTGATATTATACTCCGTTTTCCTGAGAAGGACCGCAACATGAAGACTATAGAGAATCTTTTTATTAATACAACTAACGGTCCATGTCCTATGAGCAACATAGTAAAATACGCTCCTGAAAAAAAGATAAACAAACTAAATAGAATTAATGGGTCACTCACAATGACAATCTCTGCTGATGTTGATCCTAGCTATCTTGTTGATGAAAGAGTTAAGTTCATTCAAGATTCGATTGCTAAAAATTGGGACAAGGGAGTAAAAATTGATTTTAAAGGTGATAAAGAAGATCAAAAAAAGTCAGAAGCTTTTCTATTAAAAGCTTTTCTATTGGCAATTACATTAATGATATTGGTATTAGTGACACAATTTAATAGTGTGTACCACACATTTATTGTAATGACGGCAGTGTTTCTATCCACTACATGTGTGTTTTTTGTTTTTTTCCTTATCAATAAAGTTTTTGTAATTGTTATGTGCGGGGTAGGAGTAATTGCTTTAGCTGGAATTATAGTGAACAATAATATACTATTACTTGATGCTTTTCATCACCAAGTTAAGATATATAAAAATAATATCAAGCGGTGTGTGATAAATGCTTCAATTTCTCGCATTAGGCCAATATTGCTTACCGTTGCAACTACAGTTCTTGGCCTGATACCAATGATTACCAAGCTAAACATTGATTTTTTTTCGTTACAAATCACATATGACGCACCATCAAGCCAGTGGTGGGTTGATATTTCAACAACTGTAGCATGTGGAATATTAGCTGCAACGGTTCTAACCTTGTTTTTTACTCCTGCGTTGCTTGTGATGCAAAAGCATGAAAAAACTTGACTTGAATTAGTAATTATTTAATATTGAGAATAGTGTTCTTTGTCCGTTGAAGCTATAATTATAACTGATTGTATAGGATTTATTTGTATGATTGCTAGTCGAAAAAGCAGTGTTAAACAGAAAAGTGGCAAAAATAACTTGGTTGGAAGCATTGATATAATAAAAACAGCAGGAGAGCTTTCATTTCAAAAAGGTCTAGATTTTGAAGTGATAATGAAGGCATTGGAAAGTGCCATAGAAGCAGTGGCTCATCAAAAATATGGTAGTAAAAGTAAGATTGTAGTTAATATAGATAGGAACACAGGGAAAGTTATTTCACACAGAGAATTAAAGGTCATTGATGATGAATCAAATGGGGAAAAGAATGCCACAATTACGCTTACTCAAGCTAAGTTAATAAAAGAAGATGCAAAAGTTGGAGATACTGTTAAGGAATTGCTTTCTCTTAACACTGATCTTGCTTCAGCAAGAATTGCCCAGCAAAAGATCGCTCAAGTAATTAAGTATGAAGAATCAAAAAAGCAATATGAGGAATTTAAGGATAAAGTAGGAGAAATAAGATATGGTATTGTAAAGCAATTGGAATATTCAGATCTGATTATAGATATAAATGGTGCTAGGGCATACCTCCCATTACGAAATTTAATCGGTAGTGAATCGTTTCGCGAAGGTGATAAGATTAAAGCTTATATACAAGCTGTTAAGCGTTCTGATGATGGACGTCAAATTATTCTTTCTAGGGTCCATGAAGGCTTTTTGGAAGCGTTATTAAATCAAGAAGTACCAGAAATTGCTGATGGGTTGGTAGTAATTAAAAGTATAGCTAGAGATGCTGGTTCAAGGTCTAAAGTTGCTGTTTTCTCTCCTGATAAAAACATCGACCCAGTAGGTGCTTGTGTTGGAGTTAAGGGGGAGAGGATAAAAACCATCATACATGAGTTAAATGGAGAAAAAATTGATGTTATACATTACTTCTCAGACCTGGGCCAGTTTGTTATTAAAGCAATTACTCCTGCAGAAGTGTCGAAAGTTATTATTGATGAAAATGAAAATTGCTTAGAATTAATAGTTGCTGAAGATCAATTGAGTTTAGCTATAGGAAAAAAAGGTCAAAATGTAAGATTAGCCTCAGAGCTTGTTGGATGGAAGATTGAGATACTGAGCACTCAGCAGGAATCAGAAAGGCGAAGTAGAGAACTTAGTCAATGTTCAGCTTTGTTTGCTGAAGCTCTAAATTTAGAGGAGATTATGGGTCAGCTATTAGTCACAGAGGGTTTTTCAAGCGTAGAAGATATATCCAATGCTTCAGTTAAAGAGCTTGCTTCAATAGAAGGCTTTAACGAGGATATTGCAAGTGAATTGCATAGCAGGGCAAATAAGTATCTGAAAGCAGAAGATGATAAAAAAATAGAAGAGTTGAGAAATTTAGGTATGGAAGATGATGTAATCAATCTACCTTTATCAATAGATGATAAAATTGCTCTCAGTAAAAATGGTATTAAAACTTTAGAGGATATAGCAGATTTGTCGAGTTATGAATTTTGTAGTATACTTTCTGCTTCAGCAAGTGATAAAGAAAATTTAAAAGACACAGTAGACTCAATAATCATGGAAGCGCGTAAGAAGCTTGGTGTAATATAATATGAATAATGAAGATATCAGTAGTAAAAAATTGACACTCCAAGGCTTTAGTAGGCTTAAATTAGGTCTTGATTTGGGCTCTTCAGCAAGTGCAGGGGCCACAATAATAAAAAAAAGAAGGAAAAAAACTCATGAGCCAGAAGAACAGTATGAGAGTAAATTAGGTTCTTTAACGGAAAAGGAACAAATTTTTCGGATTAATGCTGTACAGAATGCCGCTTTGCTAAAAGAAAAAAATCTAAAAGAAGAAAAAGAAGTAGTAGCAAAAGAAGATAACGATGAAAAGGTTAATAATGAGGATGGTATTGCGGATGCTTTATTAAAAGAAACTAAAGAAGAAGTCTTAGATAGTGTTAACTTAGTTAAGCTAATAGAAGATGGAATTGATGATGAAAATGTTAATAAAAAGCCTTCAAAGGCTAACAAAGATATCTATTCTAAGCACTCCAAGCTGATAATTGCGCAGTCGATAGATGACAAGGTTGAACAAACTTCTGTGTTCAGGCAAAGGTTTGGTATAAGAAATAAAAAATCAAAGTTCACTAAAGGTAAAAACATATCAAGAGAAGTCATTGTACCAGACGAGATCACAATCAAAGAGTTATCTATTCGTATGGCAGAAGACAGTAAGATTGTGCTAAAAATGCTAAAAGAGGAAGCTGGAGAGAGTTACGGAGTGGATGATTTGGTAGACCCGGATATAGCATGTGAAATAGTGGAAAAATTCAATCATATGGTCAGACGAGTGAGCGATGCTAATAAGGAAAAAGATTTGTTTTTCATAGAAAATAGAGATAGCTTGCCTAAAAAACCTAAGCCACCAGTCGTTACTTTTATGGGACATGTTGATCATGGTAAAACTTCGTTGCTCGATGCGTTTCGTGAATCTAATGTTGCAGAAAGAGAATCAGGTGGGATAACTCAACATATAGGTGCTTATCAGATAATTACAAAAGATAAGCAGAAAATTACTTTCATTGATACACCGGGACATGAAGCGTTCACTGCAATGCGTGCATGTGGTGCCAACATTACTAATATAGTTGTAATAGTAGTTGCAGCTGATGATGGGGTGATGAAACAAACAATTGAAGCCATAAATCATGCAAAAGCGGCGAATGTTTCTATTATAGTTGCTATTAACAAAATCGATAAGTCGCAATCTGGTGATGTAGAAAGGATAGTTAGTAGTTTACCTCAATATGATCTCATTCCTGAAGAACTTGGTGGTGATGTTATGATTGTGCCAGTATCAGCAAAAAAGAAAATCAACTTAGACAAACTAGAAGAGGCGATTTTATTAATTGCTGAGTTAATGAAGCTTGAGGCAATAGAGGATTGTCGGGCACTTGGGTGGGTGATAGAATCTAAAATAGATAAAGCCAAGGGAATATCAGCCACATTAATAGTTGAAGAAGGAACGCTAAAGGTTGGTGATATGTTGGTGGTAGGTATAACATGTGGTAAAGTACGCAGTATGGTTAATCACCTTGGTCAAAGAGAAAAGATGGCTCTGCCTTCCACTCCGATTGAAATCACTGGTCTAAACGGTGTGCCAAATGCTGGAGATAAATTTGTTGTTGTAAATTCTGAAAAGCAGGCCCGTGAAATTATTGAATACAGGTTAGAGCTGATCAAGAAAAAGGAAGAAAATTCAACTAGTAGTAATTTAGACATATTTAGTTGTGACGATAGCGGAACAGAAGAGTTGTCTGTAGTTTTAAAGTGCGATGTAACTGGTTCTATTGAAGCAATATCAAATTCAATTGATAAACTCGGTAAAGATCAAGTAAAGTTAAATATCCTACACAAAGCAGTAGGAGGAATAACAGATTCAGATGTACTGCTTGCAGAAGCGTCGAATGCAATAATTTTAGCGTTTAATGTCAAAGTGGATTCAAAAACAAGGGATTTGGCAAAACAAAAAGGTGTAGAAATACACACTTATAACATAATATATGAGCTCATTGATGACATGAAAATGTACTTAACTAAAATGTTAAAGCCTGTAACACGAGAGGTACGTATAGGCTCTGCATCTGTGAGGCAGATATTTAATACATCTAAAACTGGTAATATTATTGGATGTTATGTAAGTGATGGAGTCGTAAAGAAAGATTCTTTGATTAAGGTAATGCGCGACAGTAAATTAATATATGAAGGAAAGTTGAAAGCTTTGCGTAGATTTAAAGATGATGTTAAGGAAGTAGGTACAAATTTTGAATGTGGGATGTCTCTAGATAGTAGTGTCGATGTTAAAGTTGGAGATATTCTTGAAGTTTATCAATTAGTACAAGAAGAAAGGGTATTGTAGTATGAAAAAAGAAATCAGAAGCCTAAAAATAGCATCTGTACTACATAGAGCAATAACCAGAGTCTTAATGGAGGGTAAGATACTCAATAAAAATGTAGTGGTATCTGAAGTAAAATTAAGTAAAGACTTGAAAAAAGCAGACGTACATGTAGTGCTATCTTCATTAAGTGAAAAAGATTGTGATATTAATACTATTATTGATGAAATCAACCAATCTGCATGGTTAATACGCAAATCCATATTATGTTATGTTGATTTGCGATTTGTACCCAAATTAGTTTTCAAAACTGATTTAGCATTCGATAATTTTGTTAATGTAAGCAAAATATTAAGTAATCAAACTTAATCAATGCATTTTAATCGTTACTTTTCATTGATGAGGTTGCACAGTTTAACAGGTCTGTGGCTTATGTTATTCCCTAGTTTAAGTGGTATCATCCTAGCCTCGACTTCTCTATCGTGGCAGACTTTTTTTTTCTTTATTTTGTTTACTATAGGTGCACTTTTAATGAGGCCTGCAGGTTGCATAATCAATGATATTTTCGATAGAGAAATAGATGCGCATGTTGAACGAACAAAGTATAGACCGCTTGCAAGCGGTACACTAAACGTAAAGCAGGCTTTGATTTTACTTTCTCTGTTACTGTTTATTGCACTGGTAATCCTACTACTCACCAATAAAACTACGCTTATACTTGGGATAATCTCGATGTGTATGATAATTATTTATCCTTTATTAAAACGTTATGTTTGGTGGCCACAGTTGTTTTTAGGATTTACTTTTAATATGGGATCGCTCATGGGCTGGGCGGCAGTGAAGAACCAGGTCAGTATAGAGCCTATACTCTTTTATACAGGATGCATCTTTTGGACGCTAAGTTACGACACCATATACGCTCATCAAGATAAAAGGGATGATGAAAAACTCGGAATGAAATCAACTGCATTACATTTTGGTGATGCAACAAAATGTTGGCTGAAAAGGTTTTACTTAATGTCTCTTATGATGTGGTTATATGCTGGTATCTTATCATCATTAAATAATATTTTTTATATCGCTCTACTTGCTGTAGGATTCATGTTTCACCGCCAATATAAAAACCTCAACCCTGACGATTCTAGTCAATGCATGTCCATGTTTAAAAATAATTCCTATGTAGGACTACTGCTTTTTTTCGGCATTCTTTTAGACAGGGTTGTAAACTGCTAACAAAGGGATTGGGGTACTACAACGCTTTCTTCAAAATATACATGTTGCTCCACCAACATACCCTGGGCGTACAAGATCACACTCATACCCAAGTTTTTCATAGAATGCTCTTGCTCTCTGAAAATTCATGGTTGCAACAGTTGCTATTTTACAGTGCATTTCCCGACCATAATCATGAACTTTTTCCATTAACTGCTTTCCCATACCTTTTTTCCTATGGTCGTGACGCACCCAAAGCAGATCAGTGTAAATTGAACCATAGATAATAAAACCACTACAGCCTGCAACAATTTGTCTAGCATCATCGTAAATAAAAAAAGCAAATGGATTACATGTACCTTTGTCAGCGGTTTCTTCATTGATCTTTTTGGACAGGAATTCAATATCTCTATTGTTTGGGGACGTAGTATGCTCGATTTTCATCTTTAACTCCTCCATTGAAAACACTCAAATTGACCAAACGTATGAAACCCCAAGCGCTCATAGATTCGATACCCTGAATTACTTGACGCAGAAAGAGTTGCAGCAATTATCAATATTACCTCATAGCTATTCTATTTTTAGATCATTTTGTCTACTCTATTTTGCCACTCTGCTAAACAGATACCATTGATTTCTTGCTCTGTCACTCCATAACATTTAACTTAAACTAACTTCTAAATTTTCTGCTGTTAATACCAATGATTCATTAAGAAAGTTGTCAATATCATCAATGCTATCTATATTTTTTGTTCTGATGGATTGATCAATTCTTTTAACTAAATTAGATAAAACTTTATTGGGTCCAATTTCAACGAATTTGTTAGTGCCACGGCTTGACGTATATAAAACCATTTCTCTCCATCTCACTCTGCTTACGACTTGTTTAGCAAGTAAAGCTTTTATAATTTTGGGATTACTCTCCTCTTTGGCTGTAACATTTGATACAAAGGGGATTGAAGGCTGAGTTATTTTGACGTTCTCCAAAAATTCCAAAAGTTTTTCATCAGCAGGTTTCATAAGAGATGAATGAAAAGGCCCACTAACTTGTAGTTTAATTAGTTTTCTCACACTTGAGTTTTTGAACAAATCAGGTAACATTTCAAGAGCTTCTACAGTACCACTCACCACTACCTGTCTGCCGCCATTATCATTCGCAATTTCACAAATTCTGTCAATTTGAGCCGATTTCAATGTATCTTCTACTTCACTTATTTCTGCACCAAGCAATGCTACCATTCCACCTTTACATCGCAGAGAAGCTTCGTGCATTGCTTCGCTGCGAACTTTCAGCAGCTTGATTGCAGACTCAAGAGTCAGTGCCCCTGCAGCATATAGCGCTGTATACTCGCCAACTGAATGCCCACAAATATATTTAACATTGTAATCAGAGAAAAGAGGCCTGCCAAGCATATGCTCCATAACACGTAGCGTTGCAATTGATACTGCCATTATAGCTGGCTGAGCATTTTCTGTGACAGTTAATTCTTCAATAGGGCCGTTAAAAATTAAAGTAGATAATTTTCTATTCAGTATATTATCTACTTCATTAAATACCTGTCTTGCAACAGAGAACTCACTATATAAGCTCTTTCCCATTCCTACAAATTGAGAGCCCTGACCAGGGAAAGCAAAAATCATAATAATTGTTATTTATTTCTCATCAAGTATACCACTTTGTTTATTTTTTGTCAATATTTTATAATAATAATTGACTTAGTGGATCGAATTCACTAGAATATTAACTAAAAGTTTGTAGGCAACAATGGCAGAAATTGATTATCATAAAGTTATTATAGTTATGACGGACGGTCAAGAATTTGAAACTCGTTCCACTTATGGAAAGGAAGGCGACAGGATAAAACTTGATAGAGATCCTCTAACTCACCCTGCATGGACTGGAAGTTTGACAAGCGGATCGGCAAGCAAAACTAGCAAGATAGCTAAGTTTAACGATAAATATGGAAATATTTTCTAGTTTTCTTCCTCTTGAGTCTTAGAGAATTTACTGGAGCATGCATAAATACAAAAATATAGCCCATGTTGCTTCTGAATCACAAAAATCACAGGAGGTATCTAGGCTATTGCAGAAGCTTAATTTTACCAATATCACGGAAGAAAATAAATCCGAAATTGATCTACTTATAGTCGTTGGCGGTGATGGCTTTATGCTACGCACCCTGCATAATTACGTCATAGGGAATAAAAACATACATGTGTATGGAGTAAATACTGGCAATGTTGGATTTTTGATGAATAAGTGCTTTAGTCGCAGCGAAGATCTAATTGACAACATAGAATACGCAATCCCAACTCAGCTAACTTTACTAAAAATGGAAGCTACAGATATAGGCGGCAAGAAATACCATTACATAGCAGTAAATGAGGTATATGTTTTTAGAAGAGCGAATCAAATAGTAGAAATGAATGTTACTATTAACGATAAGCTAAAAATAGAAAAATTTAGAGGGGATGGAGTAATATTATCCACCCCAACAGGTAGCACTGCATATAACTTCTCTGCCGGTGGGCCAATTTTACCACTCAATTCAAACTTACTTGCACTGACCTCTATCAATAGCTATTACCCAAGGCATTGGAACGGAGCGTTAATCTCAAGTGATACAATAGTGCAAATTGATATTAACGACGTGGAAAATCGCCCGGCACTTGTAGTGTCAGATTACAAGGAGTTTCACCACATATCACAGATAACAATGCAGAAAGACCATGAAAACACAATTACTCTGCTTTTTGACAAAGATTATTCACTTGATGAAAGAATCTTTGACAGGCAATTTTTATACTAATATTTATTCTTAAATTAGTATTTACTGCATCTTAATAACTATAGTGTAATTAACACAGGATTAGTAATTAATTTCGGAGAGTAGTATGCCAGAAGGATCAACAACGCCTATACCAACATCTAGAACAATTGTTCCAGGAGAGAACAATAAACAAGGGAATGTAGCAATGGTGTTAGGTACTGTAATAGACAAAAGATTTCAAGAGAAAAAGAATGGTTCTATATTAATATTTGATTTTGATCAAACAATTGTCAAGAACCCCATGTGCAATCTCTTTGCATCCAAAACTTATAATGATTATGGTTCTGGCCAAAACAATGCAGTAACTAGAGAAAAAATAGAAGAATTGTTACAAAATTCAGGAATCAAAAATAAAGAAAAGCTAAGATCTGTATTACAATCTGCACTTTCAAGCGGAACAGAAGTTGCTATTGTATCACCTGCACATCCCAAATCAGTAGAATATATAGTGAAAAATCATTTAGGTTTAACAGAAGAGCAGGCACAAAGTATCAAAGTATTTGAAGGAGCAACTAAGTGTCAAACCCCACGAATTGAAGATCCAGCAACAGCTGAAAAAATGATTAAGCCTCAAGATCCACAAATCGGAAAACATCTATGTGTTTTATATCTTTTAAAAGCACATAAAAAAGACAAAGGTATGTTACCGCAGAAAGTAATGTTAGTTGATGGTAATATGCGGAACACTAATCCTGTTGATGACTTTCGTGGAAACATAGAGAAATTATTAGAAAAAGATAAAGACATGAAGGATATCTTAAAAAATATAGATTCAGAAATAGCGGAAGTTTGTATCAGTGAAGAGGAATTAAAAACTATCACATTTAAGGGGATTAATATATCTAGTGAGCCGACAACAGAAACAGACAGAGCAGCAGATGATGGTTATTTAGACGAAGTAGAAAAATGGATTGAAGAACCTATACAGAATCTTCAAGATATTAAGAATGAATCGGGTTTAGAAACGCCTTTAACTCCTCCTCCATCGTATACGAGCGAAGATGGCTCTGAAAAGTCTTTTCTCTCAGATGGCAAAAAAACAAACAGACTCCTGCCAAGAGTAAAATACGCTATGCAGCAGAAGGGCTTTATAATTTCTAGTACAAGTGCTATCATATTGCTTACATCCGCAGCTTTAGTATATTTACAAGATAAAGCAAAGTTTATCGCGTTTTTTACGAATAGCCCCAAATATGTTACCATATCGGTTATTGCATTAGCTGTGTTACTTACAATTAGTCCAATATTTTGTGCAATAAAACAATTTAGAAACACTGAGGAATATCAAACTCAAGGAAAAGATGCAGATGAAATTTTAGATAAAGTGTTGGAGCAGCAGCCAAAGGACAAAGTAATAAAATCTGTAAGATTGGAATATAGCAATGGCACTCACTCAAATTTTGCACTCAATGCTTGGGAATCTAAAAACGACTTTATTAACATTGATGAGAAAGTAATTAGCAGAACTAATAAAGTAACATCAGTTATCAACAATAGGCTACTATTTACTGCATTATTAACAGGTGTAGTTGCTGCAAATATAGCGTTTCCTTTAGGGCTACTTGCAATAGATGGTATTAGTGGTGTACAGAAATTTTACCGGAATCCTTTGGCTAATAACATAGGATTATCTCTACTTATAGGCTCAGGTGTACTTGCATTATTAGTAGTATGTCTTGGTGTACATTATTATAGAAAAACAAATTGCACTAACCTTATATATTCCCAAGAAAAGATTGACACTGAAAATGTTAATGAAAAATTCATCAGGGAAATAAAACACGAAAGAACAAATGTTCTTGAAGAAAATCACAGTAAAGACGCTAAACGCAGCAGCTTAACACTTGAGCAAGTTGTGGTTCAATCTCACAATTATCCAGATGTTGTTTACGGTATTGGTGGATAACTCCTACGCAATAGACTTCTTGTATAACTTAAATTAAAAGCAGCTGTAGTATTTGTATTTTTTCAGTGTTTTCTTATTCCAAACGCCGGCTGCTTTTTTGCAACTAACTCTTAGCTAGAAATATTTAAGAAATTTACCAAGTCGAAAAAAAGGCAAATAAATCCCCGTGATGCGAGTTTTGACCCTATAATACTGTAACT
>NZ_JAAXCS010000003.1:0-30468 GCF_013309895.1 Wolbachia endosymbiont of Atemnus politus
TCATTCTAGGATGAAAACTGTTATTAATATTTCCTCTTTATATATTGCAATTTGGCATCGTTGAGAGGTGTCTTGATAGCTTAACTGGTTAGAGCAGCCGACGCGTAATCGGTGGGTCCGTGGTTCAAGTCCCGGTCAAGACAATTTTTTTAATTCTTTCTTCGATGTTACTTTGCAATATATAAAATTATTATTTATCATTTACTGCCAAAATGGCCTAATTAATTTGATTTACCATTAAGTATAGCGTGGTTAACTTAGACCTTACATTTTGACTCTAGATAGCTAATAAATTGTTCTTTTAGCGATATCATCACGCGTTTTCCAGTATCAAATGTGTTTAACTTGCCACTTGATGAATACATTTCTTTTAGAACGCCTATTATAATGTCATTATCATATTGAATAGGGTCTGTCACTGAACCGGTCGTTTTCATATTAAAAATCTCTTCTATAAAAGAAAAAGGGTAATTTTATCATTCAATATCATTGCGTTATATCTGCTTTCCTTTGATTAGTTCTACACCTTGAGTTTTCTCGAAATCCGCTTTTTCTTTAAGTTGAGCTGCGATTTCTCCTCCAATCTTAAACATTTGTTCTTTTATAAACCCATTATGCCAAAGGTCTACCACTGATGCCCTGCCTTCTTCAAAACTTTGCAGCTTAGGTGGAATTATATCGGTGATTTTTACATTGACAACTGTATCACCAACGCCTTTAAAATAACCTTTTTGGTCTTTTTCTCGCGAAAAGATGAAGGAAATCAAATCATTAGAATTTCCCACACTATTACCACTTTGATCTTTTCCACTCGCATCTACTGGACCAATGGTTTGTATAGGCAAATTGTATTCACTGGATATTTACTCAATCGTTGCACCATTGTATCTATGTAATTTACTAATTTATGAAATCATTGACTTTTCAAAAGACATTTGGTTGGTTAAAATTGTCTTTATGTCTTTTCTTAAGTTAGTCAAGTTTTATCAGAGATTTGGTTTACCATTTTCGACCTTATTATATCCAACCAAAATTGCTCGCTAAAATTTCGCTCACTTCACCTGCTTTGAGAGCAAATACCTTTTCTCTCATATCCTCCGGCAGGAAATCCATGGTTATATTGCTTATCCTGGTTTCCTCAAGTTTTGTTTTACCAAACTCTTCTACTATCTGCTCAAAGCTTACTTTCCCTTCCTCAAATGCTTTTATTGCCTCTTCGGCCTCTTCTTTAGTTTGAAATATTATGTTAAATATATCTCTCTGATCTTTGAGCTCCTGTTGTTCAATTATATTGTTAATCTTTTCATCTGAGATCTGAATTTGGTTTTCAAAATATTTTTGACCTAAAGAAATATATTGCGTAGTTCGATATTCAGGATAATAAAAAAGGGACTGATTTTTGTCATACAAGTCAAGTATGGTTTTATCATCTGGTTCAGGGATATTTGTAACTGCATCTTTAGTTATTGATCTGCTGATCAATTTTCTCACCAAAGGTAACTGGATAATTATCTTTAAATAATGAGGTCATAAACATTATTGCAGGCTCAATTGTTTCCAGCTTTACTACATAGTCTTCCTCGGTCTTCCTATATTCATACTATTTAGTGTTTTGTGCTTATCTAAAAAATGTAACATTGCAACTCATATCTGAAATAGACCAAAACAGCATTTTCATATATACAGATGGAAGTTTACTTGGAGACAACAGGTCAGGCAGTGGTGTCTATATTAGAGATGGGAACCAAACAGTTGAAATAAGCATAAGTAATCCAAAAGGCATTTCTATCTACAAAGCTGAGCTGAATGCCATTAACACAGCCATTATAAAAATCAATAAAGACACACCGATAACTTGCCATATCTTTTCGGACTCCAGAGCGGCTCTCAGTGCAATTGATAATTGCTTTACAAGACGAGAAGATATCCTAATCAAAATAGCCAAAAACCTTAACAGACTACATCCTGAGAGCAATATCTGTCTTCACTGGGTTCCTGCTCATGTGGGGATACCAGGAAATGAAAAAGCTGATGCACTTGCTAAGGCAGGCGCTGAAGGCTTGACATCAGATCCCTCTTCAGGTGTCCAGGTGTCCTTTGAAGAATTATTATCCCACAAAAAGCATCTACTCTATACAACCTGGAAAACTGGATTAAAACATCACTGGTACTGTGGACAAGTTCCTGGTGAATCTATTAAGCTTAACCTTAATAGAAAAGACAACACAGCTCTATCGCGTCTCAAAGTGGGACACACCAGGCCATTGATATTCAAGAATGGGAGAAAACAATTTCCTCTTTGTAACAACTGCAATAGGGAAAGCGCTACTCCTGAACATCTACTTCTTTGTATGGGTTTATGCAAAGAAGATTTATACAGAGCACCAACTCAAGTCATACAAGCACTCAAGGACTCAAACCTTTATGAACTGGCTTAGCCAAGGGATAAGGAAGAAGAATAAGAAGGAGTGTTTCGTAAAATTTCTCTTTGTCAAATTCTCCATTATCGTCTTGGAAGTACTTGGTGTTACTAATATGGTCTTTTATAGATTCTTCTCCAATCACCAATCCCAGATCGCTAATTAGGTTAAACAATAGTTTTTGTTCTATAAGTGCATTAAGTAAATTATACTTCAACCTTTTCACCTGTTCTTTACTAACATCAGATCCAGAAATCGGCTTTCCATAAATTTTGATATAACGATTTATACTCATCTAATGTTATAACTTCTTTTCCAACTCTAGCTACTTCCTCTTTCTCACTATTATCTGATAGAAGGTTACCAACTCCCATAAAGCTTAATAAGCAAGCAAAACGACCACGGTTACTTTGGTGAAAAAAATTTTAACATTCATAAACGTAAAAGTTAATTAGTGATTAATTATAGCGAAAACTTAGTCCTTGTAAATCTGCTAGCTATTACGTATAATAGTATAATATATTGAGTTCAAAATTTACTCTTCAGTGTAAATGGGAGTATGCGCTTAATCTAAAGAGAGGCAATATTCTTTTAAGTCACTTAAAATATGCCTAGTTACTTACTAAAACTAAAGACGAAGATATCATTTAGTGACAAAATTAATGCTTTTTTAATTTTAATAGCTTATATTCTAGCTCTACATAACAACAATTTAAAATTGGGGTCTGATGTCGAAAGAACTTTTTAAAAGGTAATAATGATAAAAATAAAAAGTTTCACACGCATGTAGCCGCTTGGCTAGTGGATAATACTGCTTTAACTTTTAATCAAATAGCGCAAAGTTGTAAGTTATCTCTTGAAGAAGTGCAAGATATAGCCGATGAAGAAATAGATGTCGAAAGATGTAATCCTATTATATTTGGAATAATAACTGAAAAAGAAATTGATAACTGTAAAAAAATCCAAATCGTATTCCAAGTTTAATTGCATAAAACTTAAATAAAAGAAGTAAATCGATTGGTAACATTGCTTCTGTGGCAAGGCGTAGGGATAAGTCTGATGAGATTTATTATTTAATAAAAACGTTTCCTATTTTGGACAACAATGTTATAGCTAAGTTAATCAGTACAACAAGAGGTGGATCTCATTATAATATGCAAAATATAAAACCCCAAGATCCCGTACTGCTTGGCTTATGTAGTCAAGAGAATTTAGAAGCGGAAATAGAAAAAGCAAAAATAAAAGAAGAGAAACTAGAAAGGTTAAAAAACAACAAGGAAAATTATTAAAGTTTTTCGAACTGGTTCTCATATTAATATTAAATTAACTTGACTTGACTTGCTAATGTGTATTGGTATAATATTAGTTAAAGATTAATAGCAATTGAGTTTGATATTTACTGGACCAGTCTAATTTATTGTCTTGTAGCCACGATTTAGGTATCAATTAAAGTTTTTGGAGGACTATGACAGCAATCAATGAAGATGTTTTAGCAAAAGAAAAGGTTACAACTGAACTAGAATCAGTAGAAAAAAGTGAGCAAATTTCCTATAATGATATGACAAAAAAAAAACAACAAATGAAGGTGTAAAAGAAAACAGAAAAGCACTAGATCTAAGTGAACTGAGAAAAAAAACAGCAGAAGAATTTTTGGATCCAGCTGAAGAAAGGAAAATTTCAACTAATGGTAAAGGTAATGGCAGAATGCTGAAACAGGAGATGATATTCAGCTTAATAAAGAAAATGAGCGAAGAAGGAGGCATTACTATAGGAAGCGGAATAGTTGAAATATTACCTGATGGTTTCGGTTTCTTACGCTCAACAAGTGCTAATTATGCTCCGAGTACTGACGACGTGTATATTTCCAATGGACAGATAAAATAGTTCAATTTGCGTAGAGGGGACATGGTATGTGGAGAAATCAGGCCACCTGGTGATAAGGAAAGATATTTTACTTTAACTAAAGTCCAAAGTACTGAAGTAAGTGAAATCAGAAAGTATGTTCACTTTGACAATTTACTTCCTCTTTATCCTGAGGGGAGTGTAATTCTTGAATACAACACCAGTGGAGATAATAAAAAAGATATGAGCATGCGTGCTGTGGATATAGTTGCACCTCTTGGAAAAGGACAAAGAGCATTAATAGTCGCTCCACCTCGCACAGGAAAAACTATATTACTCCAGCAGATGGCTCATTATATAGCCACGAATCATCCTGAAATAGAACTAATAGTGCTACTCATAGATGAAAGGCCCGAGGAAGTGACAGATATGATGCGCTCCGTAAAGGGTGAAGTAGTAAGTTCCACATTTGATGAGCCTGCTTACCGTCCCGTACAACTTGCTGAAATAGTAATAGAAAAAGCTAAATGAATGATTGAGCATAAAAAGGATGTTATAATTCTGTTCGACTCTATAACCCGTCTTGCACGTGCTTACAATGCGGTTATTCCTTCTTCTGGAAAAGTTATAACAGGTAGTGTAGATTCAAACGCGCTGCAAAGACCAAAACGCTTTTTTGGAGCTGCTCGCAACATCAAAAATGGCGATTCTTTGACAATAATTGCTACTGCTCTTGTAGAAACTGGTTCAAAGATGGATGACGTGATTTTTGAAGAGTTCAAAGGTACGGGTAATGCTGAAATTATACTCGACAGGAAACTTGCTGATAAGCGAATATTCCCAGCTACCCCCCTCTTACTAACTGATTCCTCATTAAAAAACGCTTTTTATATCATTGTATTGTGATAAAACGTCAAAGTCGCTCTCTATTGCTTCCCTTATTATGTCATCTTGATCCTTATGGCTTGTCTTTTGACCGTTGATAAAGAAAAACTAGAAAGGAAGAGCTGTTAATTGATAATGCTATATTAAATAAAATATGGATGCTAGAAAGGAAGAACTGTTAATTGATAAGGCTATATTAAATAAAATATGGGTGCTGCGTAGGATATTGAATCCTATGGGATCTGTTGAAGCAATGGAGTTTTTGCGCGACAAATTACTTTTAACAAAAAGTAATGCTGACTTTTTTATTTCCATGAATAATTAAAATGTGCATGTGAGCCTCAACAATAATCAAGCTGCGCAGTTGTGTATGAGAAGTACAGATGAAAATGTACTATAGCTGCGTCGTTAACACATAGTAGGAAGATCTGTAAATCTAAATTACTTTAGACATTTTCAACGACTGCCTTCTTGTTCATAATTCCTGATTTTCCTTCTTTTTTTCTCTTGCTAACAGCCCCTTTCTTGTCTTCCTATATAATACATTCTGAGAATTATTCGCTCGCTTTTTTATTACTTTTTGGTCTACAATCCATACAAAAGTTACATAGTTTTCAGTCACTGAATGAACTTTTAAATCCTTAGCGTTCGAAAACAGCCTCCCATTCACCCATATTTTCCATGTATCAGAAGCAAAGTATAAAATCGAATCTAAACTTACTACTTTACAATTAAAATTGTCTAAAACCCTATCTTTGGCCGCTCTTGAAGAACGTAAGTGAAACTTTTCCATTTCACTGACCATCTTACTAACTGATTCCTCATTAAAAAAAAACGCTTTTTATATCATTGTATTGTGATAAAACGTCAAGGTCGCTCTCTATTGCTTCCCTTATTATGTCATCCCGATCCGTATGGCTTGTCTTTTGACCGTTGATAAAGAAACATTCTTTTGCACGTAAGTTCGTTATATCAATCAAATCGTCAATTTCTTGATTGCCAATTTTGAAAATGCTTTCGAAATATTTTTTTTCCATCATCATTCCATGCTTAGAGTGATGACAAACCATTTCATCATTGTCTTGTTTTTCTATATATATACACAAACCCTTGCTGTTTAATCCTAGTATTCTATGCTCGATAAAGTCTTCATTACCAATATATTGCCGACAAGTATATTCTTTGCAAATTTCTATACTCTCTATAATGCCTTTACAGTTGCAATATGCATCAACCTTGAAAAATAATAGAGTAAAAGTAAAAAATAGCTTTATCTTCATTATCTCATCTGCTCAGTATAGTGTACCAGTCAAAGACTATATTAGCTCTCACTATCTCTATCATATTACCATTTAAAATCTGATTCATAGTTACAGTGTCAATATTCCTCTCTTTATTCAGGACAAGAGATTTAATCACAACATAACCAGGTAAGCCTGGAATAGACTGTAAAAATAAAAAAATATGCTTATCGCTGATTGAACTAAAACTTAGGGTAACTTCACTTTTTATCACCTTGGTGCGTTCACTTTTACTGTGTAATTCAACTTCCTCAGGTATAGAAATTGATATTTCAGGTTCTAATATATAGTATTTTTTGTACAGCTTACTAAGCTCGAAATTCAAATTTGCGATATATCTACTGTTATGTAGATTTGAAGAAGAAATTTTTTTCCACAAATTTAAGTTTTTATTTAAAATAACTTCCTTTTTTTGAGCCTCGGTGATTTGTAAATTTATAGAACGTATTTCATCAACGGCATTTTGATTTTTACTATATACTCTTTTGTTATAAATAACAATATAAGTTAACGACCCTACTAATCCAATAGACAACAACAAGTAAAATACAAGCTGAATTACAACTCTTCTTTTTAACTGAAAAATGTTCATTATTTACATAGCCTCTCCTATTTTAACACCAATAGATATATTTTGCTTTTTAGTGGCAGGCAAACTAGAAATATTAATGTCATAGGTGCGAAAATTGTTGTTTAATTTTTTTCGTAGTTCCTTGTATTGATAAGAAACATCATTACCAGGTTGAAAGTTAAACCTCAAAGCTGTAGTAATATAATTTTTCGCCTCATTATAATTCCACTCAAATGATAGAAGTTCTACACCTGGTACTTTCAATCTTTCTGCATATCTCACTTGTACAAGAGGAGAATATTCCATCTTAGATAAAATGTTATTGATATTAATAAAATCGTAAACTTCATCTATTTTCTTCACATTATAGCTTTGGCTGAGCTTTATTAATTGATTATCCAAGGCTTCCTTTTTTGTTAATAAATTACCAGCAGCATTAAGATTTGAGTACAAATTTAGCAAATAAAGGATGTTGACTATAATAAAAGTTGAAGCAAAGTATAGAAAAATCCGAGGAGAGTTTAAGCAAAGGTAATTTAGTAGATAAAATTCTTTAGTTTCTTTTGTATTGAAAACAGCCGCTGGTTCACTCTTAAAACTGTGAAATAGAATTATGGTATCACAGAAACTGTCCTTTTCACTTACAACTAACTCTGATCCTAGTAATTTGCTTAACTCATATGGAGTTAATATGCTAACGCTATTCTCTGAAAAATTTATGACTGATAAACTAGTTTTAATATTTTCTGGTACTACCATACAAAGATCAATAGGGTCACTCTTCTTAAGGCCAAACTTAGTTAAAGATCGAATAGTATTCCGCACTTCTTGATATATTCCACCGGCAATAATTCCTGGTAGACTATCATTAGTAAACGGCACTAAACGCGTAAATACCATTTTATTCCCTTTAAAAACCACTTGTCTATAGCCTCCAGTTTTGGTTGCAACAACTATAATTTTCCAATTATTAGGATCTTTATAAAAAACCTTTTTTGCTATATTATTTATTTCTATTGGAAGCATTAATATACCCTTAAAGTTAGAGCCTATCTCTACAAATACATTTAACCAATATTCCACTAAATGCTTTGCTTTTGATGAAACGAGAAGATAATACCAGTTTTGGTTAAATTTGTTTAGCTTCTCAACCAAAAAAACTGAGCCTATGTCGTTATTGCGAGCAAAATGTTCCATCTTTGCCTTTGCTGATAGATAGGCACTGATCCTATTTACTCTTGGAATGGACTGTAGCAAATAATTCTGGTCTACATGATTGAGCACCAGATATAAAGGTGCTTTTTTATCTGATGCAAGACATGAAATCAAATCAGGCACCGCTTTATCATTTTTGTCCTTAATAAAATATCTTTTATTTAAAGTGTTATTTTTGAAATATAGTAATATTATACCTCCTTCTCCAATAGAAAGCATGAACCCGCTTTTGGATTTTAAACTAAACATATTAACAGAACGTATATTTATCCATAATTAAAAAAGCAATTTATTGAAATTCATTAAACGTTACAGGGAAATATTGTTATAAATCTCTACAACAATATCACTTATATTATAATTTTTTGATAAACTTAGTACTAACATTAACCTATTTGTAAAACAAAACTAAGAAAATTTATTTTATTATTTTAATTGACATAAGCTATTAATCTATAATATTGTTAGTACTGCGTTAATACGTGAGGTAAAAAATGAGCACCTTTAAAGGTACAGTCGTCGGTTCGTTAAAATACTCGCTTATTGTTTTTCAACTACGGTATTTTCTTCAAAACAAGTTTACCAAAATCTAAAGAAATAACTAACCACTTGCTGAAGAACGTTTATCTTCTGTGGTATCTGATGATGGAGCAACTAGTTTGCTTAAAATCTCATCTCTTGGTCCCATAGCATAAATAACACCTTCTGACATGAGGATCACTTTATCAACCACAGATAATAATGGCAGTTTATGAGTTATGATAATAGTGGTGGTATTTTGCTTTCTTGCAACATTGATTGCATTAATTAAACATGCCTCTCCACTGCTATCTAAGTTGGCATTTGGTTCATCAAGCACTAAAAGTTTTGTGTGACCATAAAAAGCTCTGGCAAGTCCAAGAAGCTGTTTTTGACCGCCAGAGAGCGTTACTCCAAAGCTTCCTATTGTTGTATCATATCCGTTTGGCAGGCTTAGTATTAATTCATGTATTCCTGCAATTTTTGCTGCTTTGATTATTTCTTCAGGATTTGGATCTGGTCTCATGCGAGCAATATTAGCTTTGATACTGGTGTTAAACAATTCAATGTCCTGAGGCAAGTAACCAACATAATTACCAAAATTTTCTCGATCCCAAGTGTATACATCAGCGCCATCTAATCTGACTACACCAGATATGGGTTTCCATACGCCAACAGTTAGCTTTGCAATGGTTGATTTACCGGAAGCACTTGCACCAATAACACCAACTACATCTCCGGGCTCTATAACAAATGATATTCCCTTAATTGTTGGCTTATTGCTCCCATAAGGAGTAAAAAACACTCTATCAAATTCCAGTTTTCCTTCAGGTTCTGGTAGAGCCATAGTTTGTTCTCTTTTTGGCGATGTTAATACAAGCCTTTGTAACCTCCCATATGACATTTTGGCTTGATTTAAAAATTTCCAAGTATGAACTGCTGCATCAAATGGGGCTAATACCCTACCCATCAAAATTGAGGCAGCAATGATGCTACCGGCAGTCTTATGGGCTGTAATTGCAAGTAGTGCACCCGTTCCGATCACTGATATTTGCAGAGTCGAGCGCAAAAACTTAGTAATTCCAGTAATTACATTAGAACGATTCTGTGCTTTGATTTGCATCATGCGGTTCTGATCGTTACGGTTACACCAATCCGAGACTATGAATTCTGACATACCCATAGCTTCAACCACCTCCGCATTTCTTGTTGCAACATCTATGGCATTGATATTCCGTATAGTTTCTTCGTTAGTCTCTTGCAATATACGTTTAGTAGCAAGCTCATTCCATATTGCCATAGAGACTAATATAATGATGCCGGTAATAGCTATAAACCCTGTAGAGGTATGTATCATGAAGATTACAACCAAATAGATCAACGACCATGGAGTATCAAACAGTGAGAATATGCCATTTCCTGTAATGAAATTTTTTATCACCCCGAGATCTCGTATTGCTTCACCACTGGAAGTTGAGCTCTGCACTGATGTTAGCCTAATTGACCTTACTATTAGGTCTGGTGTTGCAGTCTTATCGATCCAGTCACCGATTTTTGCCATGGCTAAATATCGACAGGTTTCAAGCATTGCAGAACATGCAAATGCAGATAAGGTAATGATTGTCAGCATAACTAGCGTCGATACGCTTTCGCTTGATATCACACGATCAAGCACTTGAGAGGTATAAAGTGGTAGAAATAACATTAATAAATTGATTCCCGCACTAAACCAAAAGATAAACCAAAATGCACTTGTGCATTTGTCTATACACACCTTAAGTGTACTTTGTTTTAATTCTTTTTTTGCTGATGGCGTAATTTCCACAATCTCCCTCTTAATTTGATTACATGCACCATATACAATCTTTATTATAAAAATATTAATAACGGTAGCTAGCTTATTTTAAGTTAATATAATAAAATATTAACTTATGTGGATAGAAAATATAAACAATGGGATCAAAAGAGCTTCATTACTTAATTCAGAGTTGAGAATTCTCAATAACTGTCCAACTCCCACTTTGGTCTTGGTACAAAATTGAGAGGATCTATATAATTTCTCTGTAACCTTTCGATTCCTGCCCACCCAACCATTACTGCATTATCTGTACATAGGTTGCTTGGGGGAAAAAATATGTTTAAATTTATGTTTCTCTTTAATTTTTCTCTCAGGAAATTATTTGCTGCAACCCCACCAGTAATTACAAAATCACTGATTTTGATATTTAAAGATGCAGCCATAATGATCGCATTTCTGACTCTATCGAGTAATATATCGCTAACACACTCTTGAAACGAAGCACATACATCACACACATCTTGCTCGCTCATTTTAAGTTCTTGCACTAAGTTTCTTACTGCTGTTTTGATTCCAGAAAACGAAAAATTACATCCAGAACGTTTTATCATTGCCCTTGGAAGCTTAAATCTTGTGCTATCGCCTTTTTTAGCTAACTTTTCAATCACTGGACCTCCGGGATAGTTTAAATCCAACATCTTAGCAACTTTATCAAATGCTTCCCCTAACGAATCATCGAGTGTTTCTCCGAGTTTAATGTATTTACCTACATCCTGTGCTATTAAAAATTGACAGTGGCCTCCTGATATTAACAGGACCAAAAACGGGAATTTGACCTCGTAAAGTAACCTAATAACCAACGCGTGTGCTTCTAAGTGATTAACCGCAATGAACGGTTTTTGTGTTACGTGTGCAATTGCTTTAGCCATCGTTGTGCCAACTATTAATCCACCTATAAGTCCTGGTCCTGATGTTGCTGCAATGGCATCCAAATCACAAAAGTTAAGGTTAGATTTGTCTATAGCGCTTTTTATTAGACCACTCAAATGCTCCATATGAGCACGTGAAGCTATCTCGGGGATCACCCCACCGCATTTTTTGTGCTCTGTTTGAGAAAGAATTTCGTGAGCAAGGACTTGCTTATCACTATTTACAACTGCCACTGCAGTTTCATCGCAACTTGTTTCAATGGCTAAAATGGTTTTCATCTATACTCGGTTACTAAAATTATACTTTGAAATGCTAAGCTAATCATCGTCTCCAAATATCGAACTAATTTTTTTGCCCCCAGGAGAAAACTTACCAGTCCAGCTACTCTTTACTTGTGTCACGTCTTGAATGGCAGTTTTATAGCTGTATTTCTTTACTTCCTTATCTATTCTATCCATTGTTTGTGGATCTAGGCAACTTTTTTTCCATTGATCAGTAGCAAGAAATACTTTGTTCAAATCTTGAGTGCGAATTAAATATTCTTTGTCCTTAGGGTAAACCTCCTGAGCCCAAGCAAATAGCTCGAAGTAGCGTGCAAATAATTCCGATGCACGTGACTTCGCAGTTTGATAGGCTTGTATCTCCTTAAATATAACTTGACCGATAATCTTCTGTACAAGAATATTTGCTCGCTTTAGGTTCTGCTCAATATCCTGATAAACTTTATAGAGAAACTCCTGCTCTAAGCTTAAGTTCAGCTCGTTTTCAACCATATGTGAAAGTTCATGTACTATAATATATGGATTTGACCTTCTCAGCACAATAATATACCTATTTGCACCAGAAGATTTGATTGTCTTACATACTCCTTCTTCCGTATCCACTAACCCCTCTTGGTATACTTCAAACGAAAGCCTATTTTGTTTTATTAGTGACAAAGTGAGGTTTAACGTGTTCCTAAATTTCTCAAACTGATAAAGATACTCGATATATCGTGCTATATCTTCACTGTTTCCTATCTGAGTTGCCTGTTTTATTAAATTCCTGATTAGCATATTTTATATTATACTTAGCCATTACAAAGAGTTTTTAGGAAGCTGCACGTAGATATAGCTAACACCAGATCTGTAAAACGCTAACTATGGATTAGAAATTAAAAAATACAATAATATTAATAGCTTATTATTCTGGCATTTATAATAAAAACTGTCAATGGACACTTAAATTTGAGTAAAAAAACTTCACTACTATTCACTAAAAATTTAAGAATTTCAGTAGACTTCTTGTATAACAAACTTTAGCACATTCGGCGGAACGAAGAAACTCCTTGACAACCCTCGCCAATCTTATTATCATGACAATTAGGGTATTTCTGACTCAAAACTTGTTTTTGATCCGCGCGGATTCAACGACAAAAATTTAGTAAAAAACTTAAGGTATTTATTGGCGGATTATATAAATTATTGGGGCTGCATGTCTTTTAAATTTTTTCACATGCAGCCAAAATCGCGCTTAAACTAAGCGTCAGCACATTATTACAGCGCCAAGTTACAGTATTATAGGGTCAAAACTCGCATCACGGGGTTTTTTTGCCTTTTTTTCTATTTACTCAACCACTATCGGCTGAAGCCGAAAGGTTGTAAATTGCGCTGGAAGCACGGTAATAAGCTAAAGCTACTCCAATCTTATGCTGGATATATAGTGAGGCTGATGAGCATCTGTATGTGTATTGATATACTCATTAATAAGCTCATCTGTCACTAGTAGCACTAAAGTACCCTCTTCCCCAAAAACGCCTTCCCCAGTATATTTTCTTTAGCTCTGGAAATTCCTGTTGAACTTTGCGTGAAGACCTACCTTTAGCTCTTTGGACAAAATCACTGACAGCTATATGAGGTGGTATTACTACGAATAAATGCAAATGGTCAGATTCCATTTTCTATCTTAATCCCCATTTCTTCAGATACTTCTGCGATAACTATACGAATCCTCTCCTTCATGGGTCTAGTTAATATTTTGTACCGATATTTTGTGATCCAGACTATATGGTACCTATGATAAAATACTGTGTGCTTACCTTTATCGTACTCTGTCATAACTATACTTTATAAAGCACAGTTATGACGTTGACAAACTAAAGTTTTTCCACCTAGAAGGTGGAGGCTTTCACCATCTTATGGAAAGTAAATTTCTTAATGTTTATAGCTAGAGGTTAATTGCAAAAAGCAGCTAGCGTTTAGAATAAAAAAGCCGGTATTTTAAAGTAAATATAAATACCACATGGATTCTTTTGCCCTTTAGTTTAAGTTATGCAAGAAGTCTATTGTATTTTAAGAAAAAATTTATAATCTCTGAATACACTTTTAGTTGTGTAAAAAAACCATTCTTAAGGATTGTATTTAACTTAAATTCTGGTAAAATGGCTTTATTAGGATATGAATTAAAATGTTTACAAATGGATTGTAATGTCTAGTAATATACCTCAAAATGCAGCTGAAGTAGATACGTCAAGCAACATATATACCTATAAGGAGCTTAGTGTAGATAAACTTAAGCATGAGTACGAAATCACAGTTAGTAGTGATTATATAGAACAAAAAATGAGTTCTAGATTACAAGAAATAGCAAAAAACGCAAAGTTGCCTGGATTTAGGTCTGGAAAGACGCCTTACGATCTTGTTGCTACTAATTATAAAGGCGAAGCTTTGGAATATGTGGTAAGCAGTACGATTGACTATTGCTCGAGTGATTTAATGAAAAAAATTGAAGTTAAATCTCACATTTATCCTAAGGTTGATATTGTATCATTACCAGATCTGGACAAAAAGGATGAGAAGGGCAATTTTGTGTACAAACTATCTTTTGAATCGATGCCAGAAGTGCCAACAATAGATCTTGATAAAATAAATTTAAAGAGAGTTGAGGTAAAAATCGAAGAGGAAGATATAAAGGAATTTATTGACTCTATAAAGATAAAATTTCCTAATTTTATCTTTGTTGATGATGCCTCTTATCAAGCGAAAAATGGGGATAAACTGATAATTGACTTTGAAGGGCGGATTAGGAACAAGCTTTTTCAAGGTGGAAGTGAAAAGAACTTTAAGGTTACTTTGGGGTCCGGTACATTTATTAATGGTTTTGAAGATCAATTGATTGGCATGAAAAAAGGAGAAACAAAAAGCTTTAAGTTGAAATTTCCTGAAGATTACCAAGCTATTTCTCTTGCAGGCCAGGAAGCTAATTTTTCTGTTCAAGTTAATGATATTCAGGTTGCAAAAGATTTTGGAAATGATGATGAAATGGCTAAGGGATTTGGTTTTAAAGATTATTCTTTGCTAGTAGATCATGCAAAAAAAATGATAGGTGATCAGTGTAAAGAAATGAGAGATCTCTTAATTAAGAAGGAGCTATTTGATTGTTTGGATGCTAGTTATAGCTTTGATTTGCCTACAGACGTGGTAAAACAAGAACAACAGAGAGTGGAAAGGGAATTAAACTCTAAAGATGACTCTTATAAAGAAGCTGAAAGGCGTGTAAAGCTTGCAATGTTGTTTATGAAGTTTAGTACAGAATATAAAATATCATTAACTCAAAATGATATTTTGAGTGTTATTATAAATCAGTATGTCAGTAAAAATGTGCCGTTTGATAGAGTAATGAAGCATTTTAAGTCAGACAGGCAGTTTCAAGAGTTAGTTAGAGGACAAGCTCTTGAGCATAAAGTTACAGATTATATAATAGAGAAGGTTAATAAAGAAGAGCAGATTGTTTCTGTGAAAGAGTTAAAAGAATTATTTGATAATATTTAGTAGGAAAGGGTATGACTCTTATACCAATTGTAATTGAGCAAACTAGTCGTGGTGAACGTGCTTATGATATATATTCAAGGTTAGTAAAAGAAAGAATAATTTTTGTAACTGGTCCTATTGAAGATAACATGGCCAGCGTGATTGTAGCACAGCTTTTATTTTTAGAATCAGAAAACCCTGATAAAGATATTTATATGTATATTAACTCACCAGGTGGTGTTGTAACTGCTGGTTTATCGATCTATGATACGATGCAGTATATAAAGCCAGATGTTTCAACTTTATGTATAGGTCAAGCTGCATCTATGGGCTCTCTGTTACTTGCAGCTGGCACAAAAGGTAAACGTTACTCTCTTCCTCATTCAAGAATTATGATACATCAGCCGTCCGGTGGTTATCAGGGTCAGGCAACTGATATAGAAATACATGCTAATGAAATTTTGCGAGTTAAGAAAAAGCTAAATCAGATTTATGAAAAACATACTGGAAATTCACTAAAGAAAATTGAAGGAATGATGGAAAGGGATAAATTCATGGATCCTGAGGAGGCAAAGAAAATTGGCTTGGTTGACAGAGTAATAGCTGAACGCAAAGATATTAAAATTGAAAGTATTAGAGTTGAACAAAAGGTGAGTTAATGGACAACAATGATGATTTACACCACTGTTCTTTTTGCAACAAAGCACAAAACGAAGTAGATAAGTTAATAACTAATTCTTCAGACGGTTTGAAAGTGTTTATTTGTAATGAGTGCATAGAGTTGTCTCATAAAGCAATAAGTCAGAAGAAAGGTGGGTCTTTTAATTCAGATTATATGTCTGATGTAAAGTTATTACTAAAAAAGCCTAAAGATATAAAAAATTTTCTTAGCAAGCATGTTGTTGGTCAAGAACACGCACAGCATGTTTTATCTGTAGCTATGTATAACCACTGCCAATCTATGGCACAATTTCACTCTATAAGTGATGTTGAAATCGAGAAATCTAATGTAATGCTCATTGGTCCTACTGGTTCTGGTAAAACTTTGTTAGCTAAAACACTTGCTAAAGTCTCAGATGTACCGTTTGCTATGGCTGATGCGACAACTCTGACTGAAGCGGGTTATGTAGGTGATGATGTGGAAAGCGTGTTGTCACGTCTATTGCAAGCTGCAAATTATGATATTGCAAGGGCACAGCGTGGTATAGTGTTTATAGATGAAATAGATAAAATCACAAGAAAATCTGAAGGTACTTCGATAACGCGTGACGTTTCAGGCGAGGGAGTTCAGCAAGCTCTGCTTAAGATTATGGAAGGCACAGTTGCTTACGTTCCACCACAGGGGGGGCGGAAACACCCACAACAAGAATTCGTACAAGTAGATACTAATAACATACTATTTATTTGTGGAGGAGCTTTCGAAGGTTTAGATAAGATCATCGAAGCGAGAAAAAAGGGAACATCGGTCGGCTTTGGAGCAGATATCAGTCAATCTAAAGAGCAAAGAAAAAAGAATGTTTTACATGATGTTCAACCTGAAGATTTGATCAAGTTTGGTTTAATACCGGAGTTCGTAGGGCGGGTTCCAATAACTGCTGTTTTAGATGAGTTAAATCATGAAGATTTAGTGCATGTGTTGATAGAGCCAAGAAATGCACTAATAAAACAATATAAAGCATTACTTGCATTTAGTAAGGTAAACCTTGAGTTTTCAGATGAAGCAATATCAGCTATTGCTGAAAAAGCTATAAGTTATAAAACAGGTGCAAGAATGTTGCGTGCTATTTTAGAATCACTCTTGCTTGACGTTATGTATACAGCTGGAAACGGAGGCTTTGAAGGTAGTACAATAATGATCACTAAGGAAATGGTAGAATTAGGAAAAGCAGTGATTAATTATAACAATAAAAGCGGTATTATAACAGTCAATGATTAATTTGAGGCATATATTATGAACATTGAACGTGATGTAGACTCTAGTTTTGCTACATTACCAGTATTACCTTTGAGAGATGTAGTAATTTTTCCAAGTGTAGTGGTACCTTTATTTATAGGTAGAGAAAAATCTATTAATGCACTGGAGTATGCGATTAGTAATAGTAGCCGTCAAAATGAGATTTTTCTTGTGACACAGCAAGATGGCTCTATTGATAGTCCTAAGCCACAAGATCTTTATGAAGTGGGTGTGTTAGCAAATATTATACAACCATTAATAAAATTACCTGACAATGCAGTAAAAGTTGTAGTTCAAGGAATAAGTAGAGGAAGAATTATAGAGTATATCAATTCTCATACTCTATTGCAAGCTATGGTAGAATTAGATAGTCGTTATGAATCTGAGGAAGGTGAGGATAATGTTGATCTGGAAGCTTTAAGGCGATCTGTTATAGATGCATTTGATAGCTGGTGTAAACTGAACAAGAAAACTCAGCCTGAGATTATTGTTAGTCCAATCGATCAAATCAAGGAAATTGATCAGCTTGTAGACACAATAGTTTCATGTTTAAATATAAAAGCGTCAGATAAACAAAGCATACTTGAGACTTATAACCCTGGAGAACGTTTAAGGAAAACTTTTACTTTCATTGAGAGGGAAATAAGTATTTTGAATGCACAAAACCGTTTATATAAAACGATTAAATCACAAGTTGAAAGTACTCAGAAAGCTTACTACCTTAACGAACAATTAAAAGCCATACAGAAAGAATTAGGTGAATTCGAGAACGGGGAAGAGGGAAATATAATAAATGAATTTGAAGGTAAAATAAATGAAACAAAGCTTTCTCAGGAGGCAAGAGAGAAAGCTATGACTGAGTTGAAGAGATATAAGAAAATGAATCCCATTTCTCCTGAAGCTACAGTGATATCTAATTACCTGTATTGGTTGCTTGATCTGCCATGGGGAAAATACAAAGATGCAAAAATTAATTTAAATGCAGCTAAAAAAATCTTAGATGAAAATCATTATGGCATAGAGAAAGTAAAAGATAGAATAATAGAGTTTTTGGCAGTGTTAAAAAGAGTAAGAGAGATAAAAGGTCCTATACTTTGCTTAGTTGGCCCACCTGGCGTTGGTAAAACTTCTTTAGCTAAGTCTATGGCAAGGGCGGTAGGAAGAGATTTTGTTCGCATAGCTCTTGGTGGTGTGCGTGATGAGTCTGAAATACGTGGCCATAGAAAAACTTATATTGGTTCAATGCCTGGCAAAATCATTCAACACATGAAAAAAGCTAATTCATGCAACCCTCTTTTTCTACTTGATGAAATAGATAAAATGGGTTCTGATTCACGTGGTGATCCGGCATCTGCATTACTTGAAGTTTTGGACACTGAACACAATAAGCACTTTACAGACCATTACTTAGAAGTTGAGTTCGATCTTTCAAGTGTAATGTTTGTAGCTACAGCAAACAGCTTAAATTTGCCACATCCTTTACGTGATAGGATGGAAATTATACAATTACCTGGTTATACTGAAGATGAAAAAATTAATATTGCTAAATATCATCTAATTCCAAAATTAAAGAAAGAGCATGGGTTACGTCAGGAGGAATGGAGTATAACGAATGATGCACTATATGAGTTGATACGCTTATACACACGTGAAAGTGGTGTTCGTAGTATGGAAAGGGAGCTTGCAAAGCTCATGAGAAAAGCAGTTAAAAAAATATTGACCGATAAAAATAAGAAAATATCCATAGGGGTTGACAGTTTGCAAGATTATTTAGGGGTACGTAAATATACCTTTGGTATTGCAGAAAATGAGAGTTTAGTAGGAGTAGTAACTGGACTTGCCTATACTGAAACAGGTGGTGATATTTTAATGATAGAGTCAGTCCTGATTCCAGGTAAAGGGGAGATAAAATATACAGGAAAACTTGGAGAGGTTATGCAAGAATCTATAAAGGCTGCGTATAGTTATATTCGATCAAATTGTCTGTTTTTTGGTATAAAACCTGAAAAATTTCAAAATAATGATATACATTTGCATATACCTGAAGGTGCTGTACCAAAGGATGGACCTTCTGCTGGTGGTGCAGTATGTACGTCTATCGTTTCTCTTATGACAAACATACCAGTTAACAAAAGTGTTGCTATGACGGGTGAAGTAACATTGCGTGGTAGAGTTTTAGCTATTGGAGGCCTGAGAGAAAAATTACTTGCAGCACTCAGAGGATCAATCAAGACTGTGATTATACCTAGCGAAAATGAAAAGGACATGCAAGAAATTCCAGCAAATATTAAGGAAAAGGTCAACGTAGTTTTTGTTAAGAACATTGATGAAGTTATAAAAATTGCTTTGGCACAACCTACTATTCCAATCAAAAGCGATAATGGAAACAGTGCACCATCTTCCTCTATAAAAAATAAAGACGATAATTTTCCTGAGTTGGAAACACTAAAGCATTAAAATATATTGAAATTCGTTAAATGTGGATGGTGTCAACATTAAAATAAAGTAGATAGCTGAAAATGATTTGTCATTCCAACATGTTAGATGTACTATTTACATAATAACATAATATTTTGTTCATGTTTCAACGTGCAATAAGAACATTTTCATTGTGATTAAGATTTCCAGTATGTATATTAAGAGTCCTGTATTCAATAAGTAATGAAAGTAATAATTGTTATGGTAATGTTATTGTGTAGCTGCTACACAATGGCAAGTGAGCGAATAAGCCTAGTGGATAAAAAATTATCTCAAGGATATGTGGCTCCAGTGCTCACGGAAAATAGTGTTATTCTGGCAGATAAACACGGCACTTTGTATTCCTTCGATGTTGATAACTCGAAGGTTATCAATTGGAAATTGCACCTTCCACACAGAAAAAAAATTGGCAACATGAGTCTATCGTGTCACGGGAAGAATGTTTTCTTTATAGTGGATAACACTCTACACGCAATAGATGCAAAAACTGGTGAGATTTTATGGGAAAAAGAATTGAGAGCTCCAACAAGAGGAAGAGCAGCAGTAATACATAACAAATTGGTAGTGTTGACCATTGATAACTATTTGTATGCGTTTGATATAAAAGATGGTAGTTCCGTTTGGAGTTATCAAAACGGTATTAATGAGATTCGAGGTTTATATTCCGTATCGCCTGCAACTTCTGATGATAAAATAATAGCACCATTTTCAAATGGTGAGTTAATAGCTTTCGGTGAAGATGGTAAAAAGTTGTGGAGCCAAAAATTGGCTACAAACCTTTTGGATACACAGCTTACAGATATAACCACTACACCGAGAGTGCTTGATGATATTTCAATAGTTACAAACAACTCTTGTGTTTATGGTATTAACATAGAATCAGGAGATATTCTATGGTCAAAGCCACTGCAAGTAAAAAGTGTATCAGACATTGAATCATATTATAGCCCTCTCATCCCTGCAGAGAAACAAAGAGCTGGTGGTAGAATCTTTATAGTGACTAAAGACAATAAAATAATTGGCATTGACATACAAAACGGAGAAACAGTCTGGACATCTGATTTAATAGAAAATACGCAATTGTTTGCTCCAATTATGTACGCTCATACGTTATGGGTAACAAGTAATAAAGGGGCAATGTTTGCTTTCCCTGGATCTGAAAGCACAGGCAAAGTAATCGAAATACCTGGTAATGTGTTTCATACTCCAGTGTTTACCTATGACAAGATATATGTAACAACTGAAGGAAATGGTGTTTATTCTCTAGAAAATAGGTTTGTTTTTTATGACTGATTATGATCTGATTGTTATAGGTGGTGGTCCAGGTGGTTACAAGTGTGCTATCGCTGCTGCAAAGCTTGGATTGAAAGTTGCCTGCATAGATAAGAATAGCATTTTTGGCGGTACGTGTTTGCGAGTTGGATGTATACCATCTAAAGCATTACTTCACTCCTCTTATCAATACGTTCACACGAAAAATGATCTGTCAAAGCTTGGCATAAAAATTAAGGATACAAGCTTTGATTTAAAAGAAATGTTAGAATACAAGGATGCCAGAGTTAAAGAATTAGGACAAGGAATAGAATATCTTTTTAACCTTCACAAGATCACTAAAATCAATGGTTCTGGGAAAATTACTTCTTTTGACCAAGGTAGCCTTGAAGTTTCAGTTGAAGGTAAAACACTGAAGACAAAAAATATAGTCATTGCAACTGGTTCTGACGTTAGTTCTTTACCAGGAATTAATATCGATGAGAAAAACATTATTTCCTCCACTGGTGCATTATCTTTAACTGAAGTACCAAGAAAACTTGTCGTAATCGGAGCTGGTGCAATAGGACTTGAAATGTCTTCTGTATGGAGCAGATTAGGATCTGAAGTTACTGTAGTAGAATTCCTTGATAGAATCGCTGCAGCAATGGACAGAGAATTAAGTAAGTCTTTGCTTTCTAGTCTACAAAAACAAGGAATAAAATTTTTACTTAGTACTAAAGTTGAGGAGATAAAACAAGGTAGCAATTCTTTGAGTGTAAAAGTTTGCTCTACTAAAGACAACCAAACAAACGCTATAGAGGCAGACAAGGTGCTCATTGCAGTAGGTCGCAAACCATGCATTGAAGGTCTTGAAAAAATAGAGAAAGATGATCGTGGCTTCATTCAAGTTAACGATAGGTATGAAACTAACGTGAAAGGAATATTTGCCATCGGTGACGTAATTGGTGGAGCAATGCTTGCTCATAAGGCAGAAGAAGAAGGAGTGGCAGTTGCAGAGGTAATAGCAGGGCAGTCACCTCACGTTGATTACGAAATTATACCATCTGTCATTTACACTCACCCTGCAGTTTCTTCAATCGGTAAAACCGAAGAAGAACTGAAAAGTGCTGGTCGAAAGTATAAAATTGGCAAATGTCAATTTGCTGCAAACGGCAGAGCAAAAATCACTGACGATGCCGAAGGATTCGTGAAAGTTCTGACTTGTAGTACCACAGACACAATACTGGGCGTACACATCATAGGGGCATATGCTGATACGCTAATTAACGAAGCAGCAGTCGCAATGGCATATGGTGCAGCAGCAGAGGACATATACAGAATTTGTCACTCTCATCCTGATGTAAACGAAGCCTTTCGTGATGCGTGCATCGACGCTTTCTTTAAAAAGTAATCGTGAACCTCGGTTCAATCATCGAAAATTGGTATGAATGGCTGAGATGCAATAGGTCTTATTCACCTAACACTTTAGAGTCATATATGAGGGACTTGAAAGATCTCATAAGTTTCCTCGGCACTCACATTGGTGAAGAAGTGAATGTTGGCTCTTTGGAAAAACTGAGCGTACCTGAGCTCAGAAGTTGGCTTAGCTTCCGTTATGAGAGAGGCGTCAATGCAAGATCTAACACTCGTGCATTGTCAGTAATCAGAAATTTTTTTAAGTATATAAAAAACAATTATGAAATAAACAATGAGGCTGTATTTTCCTTGTCAAGACCAATTCAGAGGAGAACCCTGCCCAGAGCATTATCAATATCCAACATAAAAACTTTAGTAGACTTCTTCTTGCATAACTATTATTTACAAGGAATTCACTCTTCTTTTTCATTCCAGCGCGTAACGCTGGAATCCAGAAAAAAAAAAGAAATATGGATCCCAGTGTCAAGCACTGGGATGACAGAAGGCAACAAAAAAACTTTAGCGAAAGAAGTGAAATTGTCCGACCTAGGTGAACCTTGGGTAATAAAGAGAGAATTTGCGGTTATCGTTCTACTATATGGCACAGGTTTAAGAATCAGCGAAGCATTGAGTATTAAGGTCAGTGATGTCAGCAGCGAAAATCTAATAATTACAGGTAAGGGGAGTAAACAGAGGGAGATATTTATTCTTCCGGTAGTAAAAAAGTGCATACAAGAATACGTAAAAGCTTGTCCTCATCTTGGCATTGATAATGAGGGACAATATCTTTTTGTGGGAGTAAGAGGAAAAAAATTGGGAAGAACTTACGTCGCTAATCGTTTGCAGAAAATAAGGAGAATATTAAATTTGCCAGAAACCTTATCTCCACATGCATTCCGTCATAGTTTTGCTACCCACTTGCTTCAAGAAGATATTGACATAAGGTCAATACAACAACTACTTGGCCATTCAAGCCTTGAAACCACTCAAGTTTACACTCACCTAAATTATCAAGATGTTTTTAATATGTATAAAAATTTTCAACGGAGTTTGGAGAAGAAACCAAAATCCTTGTAACTCGAGGATTGTCAGTAACACCACCAGGTTTTATGTCTTTTTGACCTCCTTGGCATAAAAAATACCCTACTAAAAGAAGAATTAGTGAAACTACAGCAAGACAAGCACTTACCTCTGGATAATCCACTATCGTTAAACACGCACCACCAGCGCATATTCCACACAACATAAAAAATGTAAGAGCATAGTTACTTTGCCTTTTACCCGGAGCACTTGCTTTCAAGGATTTCTCGTTTTGATCATTTAAACTTTTGTTTTGAGTACGAAGCTGAGCATTTTCTTTAGTAAGTCGGGCTACCTGAGCTTGTTGATCTACCTTCTCTTGCTTTGTTTGTTCCAAATCCCTTTCTAACTGTGAAATTTTGCTAGTTTTATTTGCTGGCTCTTGCTCTGTTTCTGTGAGTTGAGCTTTTGTTTTTTCAAGTTCACCTCTTAGGTTTTCAAGTTGACTTTTTTCTCTAGTCAGTTGGGTTACTTGATTAGTAAGAGCATCAATCCTTATTTGCTGAGTTGATCTTTCTTGCTTTACTTGTGCTAGATCTCTTTCTAACTGTGAAATTTTGTTAATGCCTCTCGTTCTTTCGCGTACGATCCTATCCAGCTCTCGTTCTTTTTCTATGAGTTGAGCTTTCGTTCTTTCAAGCTCAATTACAACCTCTTGAAAAGCTTGTTTAAAATCTTCTGGTAAAGATTGTTCCACACTTGCAGGAAATTTTTCATTTAGATAATTTACAATAGGCTCAATTAGATTATTAACATTTTTCCATGCAGCAATAATAATTGCATAATTCATGAAGTAATTATCTTCTACTAATTTTTTCACATCATCTAAATCCTTGCTATTAATAGCATCAATCAATCGCTCTTTAATAGCTTGTTCGATTATTTGCTTTAATTGTTTCTCTTCAATAATTTTCCTTAATTGTTTCCGTTCTATCATTGCAGGTGTTGACTTTATTTGATTAAGATCAAGCTCTTTATGTTTTAAAAGCTTTATCAATACTTCTTTTCCATTTTCTGTTATTTTTCTTAGACATAATATGATAATCGAGCTCAAGGGGGTTGTTATTTCTCCATGTCTCATTCTTCTCCAGCAATTAGGGTTAAGCTCTTCATTCAATAGCATGTTCGCTTGGTAAAAGTCTCTATTAGCAAGAGCACCTAACAACTCGTTTGCGTTTTGTGCTTTTTTAAATTCTAATTTTATTGCACCCTCAGATCCTCTTGCAATACAATCTTTAGGGCATTTACCTTCACAATTTCTAACATCAGTTTTCACATCTGGGTGCGTGAGCAATATTTTTACCATATCTTTAGCTCCAACCGAGCAAGCAATATGTAAAGCTGTGTCTTTGCGTATCGAGTGTGTTGTTACAAACTTTGATACCTCATCTTGTATACTAAGATCATATCTAGATTGCACCGTAGACACAGACTGCTTACTTTGAGCATTAATATTAATATTGCTGTTTTGTATAAGCAATTTGGACATCTTCTCTAATGTAGGTTGTTTATCACCGCTGACAACATAGACATTAGCAATAGACATCAAAGGTGTCATACCTTCTGCATCAAACGCATTAACATCCGCACCTTCTTTTAGAGCTTGCTTAAAACCTTCTAGATATCCATTATCAATAGTATTAAATAAGTATTTTGTTGATTCACTAAGTGGCTCGGAAGTCCTCCGATACAACCTGTAATCAATACTATTACCATGCATATTAAACCTACCTAATAACCCATTAATATAAAACTATACAAGAGAAAAAGAAAATAGCAATGAATCTCTCTTTCCTCTCAAAAAGAGTTATTTTATATATTCTCTATTTTTTAACTCTTTTGGCACTCTAAAAACTTTTCCGCATCAAGTGCAGCCATGCACCCTGTTCCTGCTGCAACTACTGCCTGTCGGTACACTTTATCTTGAACATCACCTGCAGCAAACACCCCTGCCCTACTAGTTAAAGTTGTTCCAGGTTTTGTAATTATATAACCCTGCTCATCCATTTCAACAAAGCCCTTAAAAATACCTGTATTTGGTGCATGCCCAATTGCAATGAACACTCCATCCACCCTCAGCTCTTGGGTTTTATCAGTCTCCGTTGATTTAATTGTAATACCAGTAACTTTTCTTGGATTTTCTTCCCCAAGGATTTGTTCCACGGTATGATTCCATACCACTTGTATTTTATCATTTTTAAAGAGCCTATCTTGCATTACTTTCTCTGCTCTTAATTTATCCCGCCTGTGTATTAGTATAACTTCTTTGGCAAATCGAGTTAAAAATATCGCTTCTTCAACGGCGGTATTTCCACCACCAACCACGGCTACAACTTTATTCCTAAAAAACGCACCATCACAAGTTGCACACGCTGAAACTCCATAACCTTGAAATTTCTTTTCACTCTCCAAGCCAAGCCATTTTGCCTGTGCACCTGATGCAATTATAATTGCATCAGAACAATAATCATTGGTACTACCAGAAGATCTAAACTTACACTCGTTAGAATCCTCAAGTTGTTCAACGCTTTTTATCTCATCATCTATTATTCTTGCCCCAACCTTCTCTGCATGCAACCTCTTTTGCTCCATTAGCTCCGGCCCTTGTATTGAAACAAAACCAGGATAATTTTCAACATCTGTAGTAATCATAAGCTGACCACCAGGCTGCATTCCTGTTACTACAATTGGCTCTAGGTTTGCACGTGCTGCATATATAGCAGCAGCATAACCTGCTGCCCCAGATCCAATAATAAGGACTTTTGTACTAAATCTATAGTTCTTCACTGTATGAGTTTAGATAGTCAGCCACTCCTTCATCACTTGCCTGCATTGCTGGCTTACCCTTGTTCCACCCTGCTGGACACACTTCACCATGCTCTTTATTATGTTTTATCGCATCAACAATTCTAATAAACTCATCGATATTACGCCCTAAAGGCAAATCATTTATCGATTGATGACGCACAATAAACTCATCATCAATAACGAAAGTTGCCCTCAGTGCAACTGAGTCATCATGCAATACTCCATAGTCTCTTGATATAGACTTTTTTATATCAGACACCAAAGTGTAGCTAATCTCCCCAATACCACCTTCATTAACTGGAGTTTTCCTCCACTTACAATGGGAGAATTTTGAATCTACACTTATCCCTATAACTTCAACACCACGTTTTGAAAAATCCTCTATTTTATTACTAAACGATATCAACTCAGTTGGACAGACAAAGGTAAAATCAAGTGGATAGAAAAAAAGGACAGCATACTTACCTTTTGCGTGTTCACTTAAACAGAAGTCATCAACTATCTCTCCATCAGAGAGAACAGCTGGGGCAGTAAAATCGATAGCCGATTTTGTCACAAGATTCATAACTAACCTACTCATTTTAAAACAATTATATTTTACACCTTGATAAATTCGTATGCAAGTTTTCTTTCTCCTTTAAGCAGTTAGCCATTTCCACTAGATTTCTTGCATAACCTAAACTAAAAAGCAATTATTTTAAAATTTGGCGTTTTTTGTAGTACTCTTAAATTGCTTTAGCCACAAACATTAAGCAATTTACCAAGCGAAAAAAAAGGCAAAAGAAGCCCCGTGGTGCGAGTTTTGACCCTCTAATAATGTAACTTGGCGCTGTAATAATGTGCTGACGCTTAGTTTAAGCGCGATTTTGGCTGCATGTGAAAAAATTTAAAAGACATGTAGCCCCAATAATTTATATAATCCGCCAATAAATACCTTAAGTTTTTTACTAAATTTTTGTCATTGAATCCGCGCGGATCAAAAACAAGTTTTGAGTCAGAAATACCCTGAATGATATGATAATGAAGTTGTTAAAGTTTGTCAAGTAAGTTTTTCAACGCGCTACCAAAATGCAAGACACTAGCCTAAAATACACCTCAAGCTAACAATGGACCATCGGACATATTACCAATTACATTGATCTGATTTAATATCTTATTAGTGGGGTAAAAATAATTTTTTATAAATTCCTTATATATAGCTGTTAATTTGTGTATATCGTCCACTAACACACATTCGTTTACCTGATGTGCGGTTTTGTTAATCATACCAAATTCAATCACCGGACAAACATCCTTGATAAATGCAGCGTCAGACGTGCCACCACTTGTGCTCATCACAGCATCAATATTAGTAATTTTATTTATTGCATCAAGTATAATATCAGCATTCCTATCGGGAGTAGAGAGAAAAACACCCCTGCTGCTATGCACAGAGAGTTTATAATCGTTAGTCACACCGGAGCATATTTCATCAATCAACTTATATAAACTATCAGGTGTTTGCATATTGTTATATCGAATGTTGAAACTTGCAGCTATTGAACTAGGTATTAGGTTGTCAGTATCGTTTCCAACATCAACAGTAGTAATCTCACAATTTGAAGGCTGAAAATATTTATTACCATTATCAAGAGTAGTATCTTTTATCTTACTCAATATCGATATCATCTTATGTATTGGATTATCCGCTAAGTCTGGGTAGGCAACGTGCCCTTGTTTTCCATGGCAAATCAGCTCAAATGTCGCAGAGCCTCTTCTGCCTATTTTTATAGTATCACCTAATTTTTCACTACTGGTTGGTTCAGCGACCACACAATAATCTATCTTCTTGTGCTTACTTTCCATCCATTCCAAAACTGCCTTCGTTCCATATTCTTCCGTGCTTTCCTCAGCACTGGTAATCAATGTACTTATCGAACCACTAAATTGAAACTTTTCTGCAACTAAATTTACCATAGCAGCAATAAATGCAGCTATTCCGCTTTTCATATCAGCTGCTCCCCTTCCATACAACATTCCATCGCTAATTTTTGGATCAAATGGGTCAGATATCCAATCTTCTAACTGACCTGGTTGTACAACATCAACATGGCCAGCAAAACATAAGTTTGGTACCCCATTTATATATTTCGCATAAAGATTTTTAACTTTACCACCAAACTCCAGAATTTCACAATCAAAACCACTTTTTTTGAGGATTGCTGTTATATGCTCTATTGCCCCATCATCCCTTGGTGTTATACTCTTAAACGAAATTAATTTCTTAGTTAGCTCTACAGGGTCAATCTTCATATCAACCTGAAATACTGATATTACTATATTGTAAGCATTATATGCATTATTTAAAACAAATATTACACCAAGCCAAACAAACTCTTATAAGGGAAGTGATAGCAGGCCATCATTTTGTTGATAATATACATGAAATATGCACGCAATACGGAAATGATATCTTTCTAGTTGCAGATGAAAATACAGCAAAACTTTTAAATAAAAACATATTTAATAAAATTTCTCACTTAATTATTCCAGCCCCACTTGTCATTCCAGCACGTGACGCTGGAATCTATGATGGATCCCAGTGTCGCGCTACTTGGATGATACCAGATATACCGGACAGTGTTGCCTCTCTCGAAACCGTCAATCTAGCTAGAAACAAGGCAAAAGATAGTGATTTAATAGTAGCATTCGGTAGTGGCACTGTTAACGATATCTGTAAATACGCAAGCTACTTAGAAGGCAAGAACTACATATCCTTTCCAACAGCCGCCTCTATGAATGGATACAGCTCTGCAAATGCTTCAATACTGGCAGATGGATACAAAAAATCGTTCGCAGCACATCTTCCCAAGGCAATATACATTGACACCGATATAATTGCCAACGCACCACTGCGTCTCACATTAAGCGGATTTGCAGACTTCATCTGCCGTTCAACAGTGCAAGCCGATTGGTTATTATCTCATCTGCTACTTGGCACAGAATATAATGAATTACCTTTTACACTTGTTCGTGATCTGGAGCAGATCTTGCTAAGAGAGTACCTAGCACTTGCAAAAAAAAGCAAAAAAGTGAACTTATTACTTATGGAGGCCCTACTGATTTCAGGCCTTGGAATGGTGATGTCAAAAGGCAGCTATTCTGCAAGCCAAGGAGAGCATATGATAGCTCATGCAATGGAGATGGTAACAAAAGATTATTCCTTGCTACACGGCGAAAAAATTGCTGTTACAACGATCACCATGGCTAATTTACAGGAAAAGGTATTATCAATACAAAACCCTACTATCAAACCAACTACTTTGAATGTAAAATATGTGACTGAATGTTTTGGTAATACCGAATTTATAAAGATTTTAAAGCAGAAACAAATTACGCAGCAAAAAATCGGAGGGATCATTGATAAAGAATGGAATAACATTTCCAGTTTGATTAAGCAAAATTTATTACCTGCAAAACGCCTACAAAAAATATTTGAAGATCTGTCAATTCCACACTTACCAGAGCATCTAAGTTGGAACAAAGAGCAGTATTGCAAAGTGGTCAACCTTGCATTTGCAACAAGAGATAGATTCACCTTTCTTGACTTGGCTCACTGCATAGGAGAAAGTAAAGTTTTGTAGTTGTTACTAAAAAGAATCATGGACCAACAGAAAAATTGCGGGTTGCATATTCTTTACTTTTACACGGAATGTTTACACATTCCAGCTTATTATTATACAATAGACATACACTAAGCATAATACCTGCTATAGCTGAAACAACACCAATAACTGCACTTTTTCCTGCAATAGCAATGATTCCTGTAACAACGCAGATAGTAGCTAATGCAGCAACAGTATACTTTCGTGCATTTCGTTTCTCTTCAGAATTTATTTGATTCAAATAATTCTCAAATGTTTCCTTAGTTTCTTTGTCTTGCATTTTGTTAATTTTGCCACAAAACTCTTTAAACTTTCTCAGATCTTTGTGTTTCAACCATAATATATCTTCCCTAATTACTTGATCATCCAATAAGTAACCAGACATATAACTTCCTTTATCATTTGGTCTTTTAATACATGGTACATAAGGTATTTCCCTTGTAAGATACACATGAATCCCATAATTAATTAACATTGCATACAATACAATGTTTAATTTGTTCTGCAGATCACTAGCTACGTCTTTATTTTTTAAACACAATACCAGACTGCCAATGCTAACATA
>NZ_JAAXCS010000030.1:0-13384 GCF_013309895.1 Wolbachia endosymbiont of Atemnus politus
GCCATTTGAGTAGTTGCTGTAGATTCCAGCTTAACGAGCTGTGATGACAGTGAGGAAAGTTCATCGTTCAGACATTGCTTAACGTATTTATGCACTACGTGCGGCCAAATATTGGAAGCAACAGAAACCAAACCTACTGCTCCCTTAGCAGCCATGTTCAGGATCATATTATCATCTCCGCAAAAAACCTCAAAATTTGGTGCAACCTTCTTATATTCAATTATCAACAGTGCTACTTGAATCTTTAATAGCCCAAATTTTTTCATGGTTGGATAAGTTACACACAGTTTCAACATGGATATTTACTCCTGCTCTCGATGGAATGTTATAAAGCATAGCTGGCACATGTGCTTTTTCAAGTAACTTTTCAAATCATAAAGTCTGCCCCATGATACCAGGCTTTGTATAAATTGGCGTTGTCATGAGATAGCCATAAATAGGCATGTCCTTGCAAAAATCAAGCCACTTGAGAGCTTGATGTAAATTCACTCCTGGTTCGCCAATTATAATTTTCTTTTTTAACTTTAGCTTACATAAAAATTCAACTAATATGAGTTTTTCAGAATCAGTGAGTGATAAGCCCTCACCTGTGCTACCTAGCAACACTACGCCATTTCCGGCTTCAGCTTGCATTGTAAGTAAACGCTGCAAACTGCGGTAATCTATGCTGTCTCCGCTACAATTGAAAGGCGTGACACAAACAGTCCATGAAGATATAGGTAATGATTTCAATTGAAGTCATTAAAATGGTATTTCATTATCGATTAGCTCTTTAGTGTAAAATCCAAAAGCAGGTTCATGTTTTCTATTGGAGAAGGAGGTACAATATATTACTATATTTCCAAAATAACACTTTAAATATAAGATATTTTGTTAAGGACAGAAATGATAAAGCGGTGTCTGTGATTTGAGTTCATGTCTTGCATCAAATAAAAATGCACCTTTATATCTGGTGCTCAATCATGCAGACCAGAATTACTTGCTACAGTCCATTCCAAGAGTAAATAGGGTCAGCGCCTATCTATCACAAAGGCAAAGATGGAGCATTTTGCTCGCAATAACGATATATGCTCAGTTTTTTTGGTTAGAAACCATACAAAATTAACCAAAACTGTTATTATCTTCCCGTTTCATCAAAAGCTAAGCATTTAGTGGAATATTGGTTAAATGTATTTATAGAGATAGGCTCTAACTTTAAGGTAATATTAATGTTTCCTATCGAAATAAATAATATAGCAAAAAAGGTTTTCTTTAAGGACCCTGATAATTGGAAAATTATAGTTGTTGCAACCAAAACTGGAGGCTATAGACAACTGATTTTTAAAGAGAATAAAATGGTATCTACGCGTTTAGTGCCGTTCACTAATGATAACCTACCAGGAATTATTGCCGGTGGAATATATCAAGAAGTGCGGTAACCATTCGATTGTTAACTAAGTTTGGCCATAAGAAGAGTGACCCTATTGATCTTTGTATAGTAGTGCCAGAAGATATTAAGACTAGTTTATCTCGGTCATAAGTTTTTCGGAGAAAAGCGTGAGCATATTAACTCCATATGAGCTGAGCAAATTGCTAGGGTTGGAATTAGCTGTAAGTGAGACCATAATTCTATTTTATAGTTTTAGGAATGAACCAGAGGCTGTTTTCAATACAAAAGAAACTAAAGAATTTTATTCACTATATTACCTTTACTTAAATTCTCCTCGAGTTTTTCTATATTTTGCTTCAACTTTTATTGTAGTTTTATTGTGTGTGTTTGCTTCAACATCATCTTTTTGTTAAATTTGAACTCAAATCTTAATGTTGTTGGTACTTTGTTAGCAAAAAAGGAAACCTTGGATAATCAATTAATAAAGCTCATCCAAAGCTACAATGTGAAGAAAATAGATGAAGCTTACGATTTTATTAATATTAATAACATTTTATCTAAGATAGAATATTCTCCCTTTGTACAAGTGAGGTATGAAGAAAGATTGAAAGTACCGGGTGTAGAACTTCAATCATTTGAGTGGAACTATAATGAGGCAAAAAATTATATTATTACAGCTTTAAGGTTTAACTTTCAACCTGGTAAAGATGTCTCTTATCAATACAAGGAACTGCAAAAAAAATTAAACAATAATTTTCGCACCTATGACATTAATATTTCTAGTTTTCCAACACTAAAAAGCAATATATATATATCGATGTTAAAATAGGAGAGGCTATGTAAGTAATGAACATTTTTCAGTTAAAAAGAAGAGCTGTAATTCAGCTTGTATTTTACTTGTTGTTGTCTACCGGATTAGTAGGGTCGTTAACTTATATTTCTATTTATATAAACATTATTTATATAATTATATATATATATAATTCTAATTATATATACAATTTCTATAAACAAAAGAGTTTATAGTAAAAATCAAAATTCCATTTATTAAATACGTTCTATAAATTTACAAATCACTGAGATTCAAAAAAGGAAGTTATTTTAAATAAAAACCTAAATTTGTGGAAAAGAATTTCTTCTTCATATTTACACAATAGTAGATACATTGCAAATTTGAATTTTGAGCTTAGTAAGCTGTATAAGAAATACTATATATTTGAAACTGAAATATCAATTTCTAAACCTCAGAAAGTCGAACTACGTAGTAAAGGTGAACGCACCAAGGTGATAAAAAGCGAAGTTTCCCTGAGTTTTAGTTCAATCAGCGATAAGCATATATTTTTATTTTTACAAACTATTTCAGTCCAACCTGGTATAATAAAGGTTATGTTATGATTAAATATCTTGTACTGAATAAAGAGAGAAATATTGACACTGTAACTATGAATCAGGTTTTAAATGGTAATATGATAGAAATAATGAGAGCTAATATAGTCTTTGACTGGTGTACTATACTGAGTAGATGAGATAATGAAGATAAAGCTCTTTTTTATTTTTACTCTACTATTTTTCAAAGTTGATGCATATTGTAACTGTAAAGGCATTATAGAGAATATAGAAGTTTGCAAAGAATATACATGTCGGCAATATATTGGCAATGAAGACTTTATCGAGAATAGAATACTAGGACTAAACAGCAAAGGTTTGTGTGTATATATAGAAAAACAAGACGATGATGAAATGGTTTGTCATCACTCTAAGCGTGGAATGATGATGGAAAAAAGTAGTTCGAAAGCATTTTCAAAGTCGGCAATCAAGAAATTGACGATTTGATTGATATAACGAACCTACGTGCAAAAGAATGTTTCTTTATCAACGGTCAAAAGACAAGCCATACGGATCGGGATGACATAATAAGGGAAGCAATAGAGAGCGACCTTGACGTTTTATCACAATACAATGATATAAAAAGCGTTTTTTTTTAATGAGGAATCAGTTAGTAAGATGGTCAGTGAAATGGAAAAGTTTCACTTACGTTCTTCAAGAGCGGCCAAAGATAGGGTTTTAGACAATTTTAATTGTAAAGTAGTAAGTTTAGATTCGATTTTATACTTTGCTTCTGATACATGGAAAATATGGGTGAATGGGAGGCTGTTTTCGAACGCTAAGGATTTAAAAGTTCATTCAGTGACTGAAAACTATGTAACTTTTGTATGGATTGTAGACCAAAAAGTAATAAAAAAGCGAGCGAATAATTCTCAGAATGTATTATATAGGAAGACAAGAAAGGGGCTGTTAGCAAGAGAAAAAAAGAAGGAAAATCAGGAATTATGAACAAGAAGGCAGTCGTTGAAAATGTCTAAAGTAATTTAGATTTACAGATCTTCCTACTATGTGTTAACGACGCAGCTATAGTACATTTTCATCTGTACTTCTCATACACAACTGCGCAGCTTGATTATTGTTGAGGCTCACATGCACATTTTAATTATTCATGGAAATAAAAAAGTCAGCATTACTTTTTGTTAAAAGTAATTTGTCGCGCAAAAACTCCATTGCTTCAACAGATCCCATAGGATTCAATATCCTACGCAGCACCCATATTTTATTTAATATAGCCTTATCAATTAACAGTTCTTCCTTTCTAGCATCCATATTTTATTTAATATAGCATTATCAATTAACAGCTCTTCCTTTCTAGTTTTTCTTTATCAACGGTCAAAAGACAAGCCATAAGGATCAAGATGACATAATAAGGGAAGCAATAGAGAGCGACTTTGACGTTTTATCACAATACAATGATATAAAAAGCGTTTTTTAATGAGGAATCAGTTAGTAAGAGGGGGGTAGCTGGGAATATTCGCTTATCAGCAAGTTTCCTGTCGAGTATAATTTCAGCATTACCCGTACCTTTGAACTCTTCAAAAATCACGTCATCCATCTTTGAACCAGTTTCTACAAGAGCAGTAGCAATTATTGTCAAAGAATCGCCATTTTTGATGTTGCGAGCAGCTCCAAAAAAGCGTTTTGGTCTTTGCAGCGCGTTTGAATCTACACTACCTGTTATAACTTTTCCAGAAGAAGGAATAACCGCATTGTAAGCACGTGCAAGACGGGTTATAGAGTCGAACAGAATTATAACATCCTTTTTATGCTCAATCATTCATTTAGCTTTTTCTATTACTATTTCAGCAAGTTGTACGGGACGGTAAGCAGGCTCATCAAATGTGGAACTTACTACTTCACCCTTTACGGAGCGCATCATATCTGTCACTTCCTCGGGCCTTTCATCTATGAGTAGCACTATTAGTTCTATTTCAGGATGATTCGTGGCTATATAATGAGCCATCTGCTGGAGTAATATAGTTTTTCCTGTGCGAGGTGGAGCGACTATTAATGCTCTTTGTCCTTTTCCAAGAGGTGCAACTATATCCACAGCACGCATGCTCATATCTTTTTTATTATCTCCACTGGTGTTGTATTCAAGAATTACACTCCCCTCAGGATAAAGAGGAAGTAAATTGTCAAAGTGAACATACTTTCTGATTTCACTTACTTCAGTACTTTGGACTTTAGTTAAAGTAAAATATCTTTCCTTATCACCAGGTGGCCTGATTTCTCCACATACCATGTCCCCTCTACGCAAATTGAACTATTTTATCTGTCCATTGGAAATATACACGTCGTCAGTACTCGGAGCATAATTAGCACTTGTTGAGCGTAAGAAACCGAAACCATCAGGTAATATTTCAACTATTCCGCTTCCTATAGTAATGCCTCCTTCTTCGCTCATTTTCTTTATTAAGCTGAATATCATCTCCTGTTTCAGCATTCTGCCATTACCTTTACCATTAGTTGAAATTTTCCTTTCTTCAGCTGGATCCAAAAATTCTTCTGCTGTTTTTTTTCTCAGTTCACTTAGATCTAGTGCTTTTCTGTTTTCTTTTACACCTTCATTTGTTGTTTTTTTTTTGTCATATCATTATAGGAAATTTGCTCACTTTTTTCTACTGATTCTAGTTCAGTTGTAACCTTTTCTTTTGCTAAAACATCTTCATTGATTGCTGTCATAGTCCTCCAAAAACTTTAATTGATACCTAAATCGTGGCTACAAGACAATAAATTAGACTGGTCCAGTAAATATCAAACTCAATTGCTATTAATCTTTAACTAATATTATACCAATACACATTAGCAAGTCAAGTCAAGTTAATTTAATATTAATATGAGAACCAGTTCGAAAAACTTTAATAATTTTCCTTGTTGTTTTTTAACCTTTCTAGTTTCTCTTCTTTTATTTTTGCTTTTTCTATTTCCGCTTCTAAATTCTCTTGACTACATAAGCCAAGCAGTACGGGATCTTGGGGTTTTATATTTTGCATATTATAATGAGATCCACCTCTTGTTGTACTGATTAACTTAGCTATAACATTGTTGTCCAAAATAGGAAACGTTTTTATTAAATAATAAATCTCATCAGACTTATCCCTACGCCTTGCCACAGAAGCAATGTTACCAATCGATTTACTTCTTTTATTTAAGTTTTATGCAATTAAACTTGGAATACGATTTGGATTTTTTTACAGTTATCAATTTCTTTTTCAGTTATTATTCCAAATATAATAGGATTACATCTTTCGACATCTATTTCTTCATCGGCTATATCTTGCACTTCTTCAAGAGATAACTTACAACTTTGCGCTATTTGATTAAAAGTTAAAGCAGTATTATCCACTAGCCAAGCGGCTACATGCGTGTGAAACTTTTTATTTTTATCATTATTACCTTTTAAAAAGTTCTTTCGACATCAGACCCCAATTTTAAATTGTTGTTATGTAGAGCTAGAATATAAGCTATTAAAATTAAAAAAGCATTAATTTTGTCACTAAATGATATCTTCGTCTTTAGTTTTAGTAAGTAACTAGGCATATTTTAAGTGACTTAAAAGAATATTGCCTCTCTTTAGATTAAGCGCATACTCCCATTTACACTGAAGAGTAAATTTTGAACTCAATATATTATACTATTATACGTAATAGCTAGCAGATTTACAAGGACTAAGTTTTCGCTATAATTAATCACTAATTAACTTTTACGTTTATGAATGTTAAAATTTTTTTCACCAAAGTAACCGTGGTCGTTTTGCTTGCTTATTAAGCTTTATGGGAGTTGGTAACCTTCTATCAGATAATAGTGAGAAAGAGGAAGTAGCTAGAGTTGGAAAAGAAGTTATAACATTAGATGAGTATAAATCGTTATATCAAAATTTATGGAAAGCCGATTTCTGGATCTGATGTTAGTAAAGAACAGGTGAAAAGGTTGAAGTATAATTTACTTAATGCACTTATAGAACAAAAACTATTGTTTAACCTAATTAGCGATCTGGGATTGGTGATTGGAGAAGAATCTATAAAAGACCATATTAGTAACACCAAGTACTTCCAAGACGATAATGGAGAATTTGACAAAGAGAAATTTTACGAAACACTCCTTCTTATTCTTCTTCCTTATCCCTTGGCTAAGCCAGTTCATAAAGGTTTGAGTCCTTGAGTGCTTGTATGACTTGAGTTGGTGCTCTGTATAAATCTTCTTTGCATAAACCCATACAAAGAAGTAGATGTTCAGGAGTAGCGCTTTCCCTATTGCAGTTGTTACAAAGAGGAAATTGTTTTCTCCCATTCTTGAATATCAATGGCCTGGTGTGTCCCACTTTGAGACGCGATAGAGCTGTGTTGTCTTTTCTATTAAGGTTAAGCTTAATAGATTCACCAGGAACTTGTCCACAGTACCAGTGATGTTTTAATCCAGTTTTCCAGGTTGTATAGAGTAGATGCTTTTTGTGGGATAATAATTCTTCAAAGGACACCTGGACACCTGAAGAGGGATCTGATGTCAAGCCTTCAGCGCCTGCCTTAGCAAGTGCATCAGCTTTTTCATTTCCTGGTATCCCCACATGAGCAGGAACCCAGTGAAGACAGATATTGCTCTCAGGATGTAGTCTGTTAAGGTTTTTGGCTATTTTGATTAGGATATCTTCTCGTCTTGTAAAGCAATTATCAATTGCACTGAGAGCCGCTCTGGAGTCCGAAAAGATATGGCAAGTTATCGGTGTGTCTTTATTGATTTTTATAATGGCTGTGTTAATGGCATTCAGCTCAGCTTTGTAGATAGAAATGCCTTTTGGATTACTTATGCTTATTTCAACTGTTTGGTTCCCATCTCTAATATAGACACCACTGCCTGACCTGTTGTCTCCAAGTAAACTTCCATCTGTATATATGAAAATGCTGTTTTGGTCTATTTCAGATATGAGTTGCAATGATTCATTTTTTAGATAAGCAGGAATATCAGATTGTTTCGAAAGTTTGTCATTGAGAGATAAGTCAATAATAGGAGTGTTTCTTGGTATGTGTGGAGCTAGACTGCTTGTGGGCCGTTTTTCCAGTTTGTGGGAGTATATTTCGTTGTTGACAGTGAGATGCATTGGGGAGATACGCTTAAGTCTATTTTGATACTTCCATTTTCTTATTAACTTTCCAGTTCTGTGATTTCTTGGAGCTGATTGGCTTTTAAGAATGAATTTGGTAAAAACAAGTTCTCTTCTTTTATCAAGGGGTAGAAGATCTGCTTCGAAAGAAGCTAGGTCATTGGGAGTTGTGTTTCTTAGCCCACAAATAATTTTGGCAGCACTTGCTTGGATGCGATCTACTTTATCAATATTGGTTTTTGATGCTGAAATCCAAACAGGGAGAGAATATTCCAAAATGGGTCTAATGAGAGATAAATATGTGATGCGAAGTGTTTTTGCATTTGCACCCCAATCTTTTCCGGAAATGTATTTGATGATATTTAAACGCTTTTTTGCTCTGGTCACAATATTGTCTATATGATTTTTGTATGAGAGTGATGGATCAAGTGTGACACCAAGGTATTTGGGATTTACATTGAAAGAAATAGGTCTATTGTTTAGTAGCAATGTGGGCCTCCATGATCTGAGGTGATTATTGATGGTAAAAACAGAAACTTCAGACTTGGTGGGATTGATGGTGAGTTTTCTATTGTGTGCAAATATTGAGAATTTATTTAGAGCCATTTGAAGTCTTTCGACTGCTTTTTCTTTGTTTTCATGAGTAGCCCAAATGATGATGTCATCAGCATATAGTGCAATTTGGGTGTCCTTATATAGGATCCTCTCTATGTCATTGAGATATATTGAAAATAAAATGGGACTGAGAATGGAACACCCTGAGGAATGCCATGAAGGAGTTTCACATATTTGGAGATTTTTAGGTTTTTAAAGTTAGGTAATATTTCCTGTGCAAGAACGGAAGTGCTAATTGTTCCTATATGTCCACCTGCTCCCATCCCTTCTTTGATTAATGCATCTACCCCCATTTTTACAAATCTCTTTGCGCAAGGCTTAACGACGGTGCAAAGCACATCACTTTAGTACCTACATTCTTGATTTTTTCTATACCAGACTTTGTTGGTAGTCCACCGGCAAATACTACATGGCTTACTTTCATTTAAATACATACATCTATCAACTCACTTAAGTTTGGGTGCATAGTAATAATATTTACACCAAATGGTTTGCTGGTTAATTTCTATGTCTCCATGGTTTCTTTTTTCAGTAAGTCTGGAGACATGGCACCGCATGCAATCACACCAAAACCACCAGCGTTTGAGATTGCCGAAACTAAATTTATCTCTGAAACCTAGCTCATGGCACCACCCATTATTGTAAATTCACTACCAAGAAAATCCGTTCCTTTTTTCTATAGGCTACTTAACATACAATATATATGATGCGTTTTGTTTGTCTATAAATGTGCGTTTTAAAGCAGCAAGTATATGTAAGGTTATAAAGAATATTATAATGTATGAAAGCATCGAATGTAGTCCATTGGCTGTATTAGATAGTTCTTTGTTTTTACTGATTAACAAAGGAATATAAAAAAGATATTTGATCTTGATGCCAGAAGCAGAAGACATGACGTAAACAGATAGCGGAATCAGTATTATTAAAGAATATAAACAAAAGTCTACTGCTTTGCTCGCATTGACTTCAAAGTGAGAGAAATTTGCTGGAAGTGATGGAACACAAGTAAAGACACGAAAAAATATACGTACTAAAATTAATCCAAGAATAGTGACACCACAAGCTTTATGAAAAGTGTATATGCTGAATTTAATTTCATTGCTAACCGGTAAGCTTTTCATGTAACCCAGAACAAAGCATACCAATGATCAAAACAGCCATTAACCAATGGATAACCTTTAAACCTAAATTATATATTTCCATTTTGAAAGTAGAACTTATGTAGAACTTATACAGTTAAAAAACTATTTTTCAACCAATGCCATGGCTAGTGTATTTTAGGAAAGTTATTTTAAATCTAACACATTTTCTTGTAAAATAGGCGCTTTCATGCCGCAAAAAATGAGAGCCAGTAACTATCAAGAACTGGGACTCTATAATGGTGTCATGCCTTCTCTTCCTGCTATCCCAGCACCCTCTTCTTGTCACTCGAGTAGTCTATAGGGTGTCATCCCAGTACTGGGATCCATGTTATGAGCAAACAAACTAGCATAAAAGCAGCTATATTTCAGATGAGATTGAGAAAAGTTTGGCTGGAATCACAGCCCTTTCTTGTCATCTAATTCGGTGTCATTCAAGTAGCCCCTCCTCCTATCATCCCAGTACTGGGATCCAGGAAAAAAAGAAAATAGGTCCCGCTAGCGGGATGACGGTAGCTACAAACATTAAGTAATTTAACAAATCGAAAAAAAAGGGCAAAAGAATCCCCGTGGGCTAGTTATTTACATCTAACTTTCAAATATGGCGTTCTATTATTCTAAACGTCTAATAACTGCGACTCAGTTGCTTTTGATGTCTCAATTATAAACGGTAAGAAATTTACTAAACAGAAAAGAATACAAAAGAAACCTAGGGCAGCTAGTTATTCACTATCATTTTATCAGTTGGCGTTTTTTAATATTTTTAAGCGCCTTAATAGGCGCAATTCACAGCACTAGTTAGTAATGTAGACAAAAATGTAAAACACGTGAGGTGTACATAGTGCAAAAAATTAAACATGAGACGCCAGATACATAAGTTTTTTTGTCATTTAAAATTAACAGAGAAGATAAATAATTAGCTTCATTTTTATTGTAGGGGGATTGGCGCGGGTTGTCAAGGAATTTCTATTTGGGTAACAAAAGAAGAAATTTATACCTCTTGCACTCAAACTCACACAAATCATGGATTATGCACGTCTCACACGAAGGTTTTGTGCTTTGCAAACATATCTACCATGCAAAACCAGCCAATGATGAGCATAAAGCAGGTATTTTTTTGGAACTACATTTATAAAGGATTGCTCCGTTTTAAATACATATTTTTTCTTTCACAAGCCCCACTCTATTGCTAACTCTAAAGACACGAGTATCAACTGCCAATGTTGGAACGCCAAGCCCTGAATTTAAGAACACATGAGCGCTCTTTCTCCCCACTCCGGGAAAAGACACCAAGTCCTCAAAATCGGTAGGTACCTTGCTATTGTACCGTTCAACTAATATTTTGCTGAGCTCGATGATGTTTTTTGCCTTGGAATTATACAATCCAATGCTGCTTATGCGTTTTCTCAGCTCGTTTTGACCCAATTCTAGCATCTTTTCTGGTGTATCCGGGATGCTATATAGCTCTTTTGTAATTTTATTAACGCTTACATCGGTCGTCCGCGCTGACAAAACTATCGCAACTATCAATGTGAAATTATTGGTGTAATTTAGCTCTATTTTGGGTATAGGATTCGACTGCTTGAACTTTTCAAATATTAGTTATATTTTTCTGAATCCATTTTATTTGCAGCATCTTTTTAATATTTAAGAAAAAAATGCCTCTTTCCCATCACATAAATACAACTTATCCATTCTCACCACGTCAAAGCTATTTTCTTCAAGTTTGACTTGCAGGCTATTTACATCACTATTTGTAATAGTTTTCTTTTCATTATTTGCAATAAACTTACAGGTTATTTGGTCGCTTGAAGATTTTGAACTTCCTGGCCAAACCGCAAGTCCTTTTGAGTATATTGCCATGATTTGCGGATCGCCTGATTCAAATAATTTTATTATTTCAAAATCAGCCGACTTACTCCAGGCAAGCGTTATATCGCTACCAAATAATTTTCTAATTTTGTAGTCCTGTTCGTAGCTATCTTGTATTTTACTCATTTAACTATTTGCACCGCTGCTGATTAGTTCAGGCAATATTCCAGGCTTTTTACCCAAATTATCTATAACAGCTTCTGCAAATTCTTTGGTACCAACTTTTTGTTTACTTTTTTCGTTTTTATATAAATCGGCAGTGTGTGCTCCATCCTCCAAAGCCCTCAGCCACGCATCGTAAATAAGTTTTGCAGTACCCACGTGATCCATGTAAATTAGCATAGGCACTGCAGCATTTAAAAGACCGGAAGGATTAGCCATGTTTTTTTCCTGCAATATCAGGATCAGAACCATGAAGTGCTTCAAACATTACGTATTCACTTCCTATATTGTTACTTCCGGCTAACCCTACAGAACCTGAGGTTTGTGCCTCTATATCTGACAATATATCACCATACAAGTTCTAGGTTACTATAACATCGAAATTCTCGGGTTCTGTAGCAACACGTGCCATTCCAATATCAACTATATAATTTTCCGCCTTTATATTTGGATATTCTTTTTAAAACGATCAAACGCTGCGTGGAAAGTGCCATCGGTCATTTTCATTATGTTATCTTTAGTTAGACAAGTTACTTTCTTTCTGTTGTGTTTTTTTTTGCGTATTCAAAAGCATACCAGCATATCTTCTCTGAACCGGACCTAGTAATAATTCTAGTGCACTGGCAAGAGTCACCAATGAGTCTATGCTCTATCCCTGTGTAAACATCTTCCTCATTTTCGCGTATCACAACGACATCAAACTTATCAAATTTATTTTCTATAACAGGATGATATGAAATACACGGTCTGATGTTTGCATATAACCCTAGATTTTTTCTAAGTGCAACATTTAAGCTTTTGCATCCTTTACCTTGCGGAGTTGTTGTCGGAGACTTAAGTAATACTTTTGTCCTTTCGATAGTTTCCCAACCACTTGGAGAAATTCCGTGAGACCACTCCTTATCATAAACACGCTCTCCTATTTCAAAAACGTCTACCGAGATCTTTCCTTCTGCCTCGCGCAATATCGACAGCACCGTTTCCATAATTTCTGGACCGATACCGTCACCATATGCAACTGTGATTGGTGTTGATATAACTCTCCTATCTACAAATAATTTACTGTTAGTTCAAATAGCAGAGTGACACAAGTAGTCAATATTACAAAAATTATCATATTTACGGTTATTTAATGACATACCTTTATAGTATATAATGGTATATATATATATATATATATATATATATAGGTGGGGTTATTAATAATGAAATTAATGTTAAAGTAAATTATGTAGGGTTTACAAGGCGTACTGTAGCAGTAATACTTGACACCATTATACTATACTTTCCTTTATTCATTTTAATCTTGTCTCTTGCATTACAAGAAAATATTGAAATCTATATATGCTGATCTTGTTGATGAAACTAAACAATCAACATATTTTAATGAAGGAATCTTATAACAAATGATAACAAACTTGGTGGAACTCCAGGAAAGTTGTTGCGTGGCATGTATATCAAAGATGCAGATACATTTAAAAATACCACCCTAACACAAGCAGCAGTGAGAAGTGTTTCTCAGACAGTTTCTCGATTGTTTCTTCTTTGCTGATGGAGTATGTTTCTCAGTAGCTCGTAATTTTACTAATTTTAATTTTAATCGTTGCAATATTCGACCAACGCAAACAAATATTTTACGACAAAATTGCAAAAACCGTAGTGATATACTATAAGCCCGCAAACTAACTTCTCTTTACAATTTACGGTTATTTAATAACGTGCTTTTATACTAATCGGTAA
>NZ_JAAXCS010000031.1:0-12796 GCF_013309895.1 Wolbachia endosymbiont of Atemnus politus
GTAGCAGCCGGAGTGGCAGCCGCAGTAGCAGTGGCAGCAGTTGGAATTACTATTGGCTATATTATAGAAGTAGCGTTCCCAAAACCTAATTATAAACTAGATGTACTAGACTTAGAGGCGGGTACTCAACGAAACAGAGAGGCTTGATAAGAAGCATCCAAAAGTCAAACAGGAGGAAGAAAGCTTTCTTCCTCCCTTTCATAACCTTTAGCTATAGAACCAAAGGGGCGCTATCGTTTGTAAAACTTGTATTCCTTGCCTTGCAGAAGATTCGCAATATTTCTGTAGTGCTTTAAGAAAATTAATAGTGCGATAATTAATAGTGCGAGAAATAAGTCTTTTTGAAAAAAGAGAGATGTTGCAACAGCTGCTGTAGTAGCTGCCAAGGAAGCAAGGGAAGAGTATCGAAAGGTAAAAAACATTGCTAGCCAAACAAATACAAATACTAACGCTGTAGGAATATTAAGTGCTATCAAAATTCCCAAAGTTGTTGCAACTCCCTTTCCTCCACTGAACTTCAGCCATACAGGAAACATATGCCCTAGAACTGCTAAAATTGCAGATGCATATATGCATAGATCATTATTATTAAAAAATTGTTGTGCTATATAAACTGCAATGAATCCTTTAAATGAGTCCAGAAGTAACGCCAGGGCAGCAAGAAATTTATTTCCTGTCCTTGCAACGTTTGTAGCGCCAATATTTCCTGAACCTACTTCTCTTAAATCTATTCCTTTTATTTTTGTAATAATTAAGCTAAACGGTATTGAACCTAATATGTAGGATAGTATAAGGATTACGTACCTCTCAATCATTCTAGCATCCTCTCTCTTGTCATCCCAGTGCGTGACACTGGAATCCAGTTCTTATTATACAACCATCTAGCATATTCATTTGAAATTAAGTTTTCTAGATCCCAGTGTCTGGGCACTGGGATGACACCAAAGATTAGCATCTTCATCTATTTTTTTTAACTGACACTTGCACCAAGAACCTAATTAATCTTGTTATTCTTCAACCTCTTTAGGTAGCATTGAACTTCATTGTTAATCTGATTACTAAAAAGTATGAGCGCTGTCATGTTGATGAGAGCTAAACAAGAGAATAAAGTTCCACCAATATTGGCAATAGCCATGATATCTTTAGAAAGACCAGAGAAAAATGCCACAATTATTACCGATATGCGGTACACTACTATACTATTTGCACCAAACAAATAGAGCCATCCCATTTCACAGCAATATACAAACGAAATTACTGAAGAAAACGCAAACAAAGGCGCAGCTACGGTTAAAAGTATAGGAAACCAAGAAGAAACTGTTTCAAATGCTTTTTGAGTAATCAATATCCCCTCGCCAACGCCAGTTTGGTATGCACCTGTTATTACTATTGTTATTCCCGTTAAACAACAAATTAGCATTGTATCAAAGCATGGTTCTATCATCGCAACTAGTCCAGTTCTAACTGGCTCCTCATCTTTAGCCACTGCATGAGTAATTGAAGCTGAACCAACACCTGCTTCGCTGGCAAAAACCGCCCTTTGAATTCCAGCAACAAATGCTCCTACTACTCCTCCACCAACGGCATTGAAGTCTATCATGTTAGAAAATAATATTTTAAATGCATTGCTAAAGTTGTGAATATTAAATGCAATGATCGTGATACAACTCAAAACATATATGAGTGACATAACAGGCACTAACGCGGAAGACACTCTCGCTATCCTTCTAATTCCACCGATAATCACTAGAGCAAGCAACACAGAAATTATGGAAGAGAGAAACCAAGGATGACTATCCACCCAGTTTGAATAGCCAGATAATATTGAAACCATTTGGTTGGTTTGAAATGCCACACTTCCACCAAGACCAGATAATATAAAAAACACTGCATATACTGCAGCTAAGACAATACCAAGCTTCTTAAATCCAAATTCCTTCAGCCCATTCCTTATATATTGAAAGGGCCCACTAAATAACTGTGCCTGGTCTTCTGTTCTGTGCCTGAATGCCAAAGTCACTTCAGCAAATTTTGCTGACATACCAAAAAAGCCTGTAATCATCATCCAAGGCACTGCTCCTGGTCCTCCCATTGAGACTGCAATGGCAACACCAGCAACAGTTCCAAGACCTACCGTGCTTGAAAGTGCAGTCATAAATGCCTGAAAATGCGTAATGTGACCATCGTGGTGATTGGTATCATATTTTCCGCACAAAATAGCAAACGCATGCTTGAACATTCTTATATTGAGAAATTTGAAACGTAATGTTAGAAACACATAACCAAAAGCCAGTAGAAGAATTATGAACGGCACATAGAAAATCTTGAAAAACAGTACTTCATTCATGAAGTTATTTATTCCATTCAACACAGCGTCATAACTTTCGTGAAAACCCGAAGTAGCATGCACATCATTAAACAATAGAGAAAATAATACTACACAAAGTAATCTACAAATCATGTTTAATACCTTTTAGAATTGTAATAAGAATCTATCGTATTCAAAACTTCCTTTCTCAGTAGATATATCGCAACAGCATTTGGAACCATAAGGCACATAAATAAACTATCACCTAAGTAAGATATAAATTCTATATCTTTTGACATACAACTGATATACACTGAACCCACTATAAGAACTTGGAACAATATCAATACTTTTTTGTTACCAAACAAGTACAACAAGGCAACTTCACAGTAGTAATAATAAGCTATTATTGTAGAAAATGCAAAGGAAAACATTATTAGCGGAAAAACTAACTTGCTGAACAAAGGCAAGGCTGTTGAAAATGCCGAGCTAACTAACGTAATATCGCCCACGTTATTAGTGCTATGCATACCAGTGATAATTATCACAATGCCAGTCAAAAATGAGACTAATATCGTGTCTACAAATGGTGCAATCATTGCAACGCACCCAACTTTAATTGGATTTTCCTCTTTAACAGCTGAATGTGCTATAGCCGCTGTTCCAGTACCTGCTTCGTTAGCAAACACTGATCTTCTTACTCCGGCTATTAATCCGCTCAATATCCCACCTCCTATAGCTGACTTGTTGAAGATGTCTTGAAATATTATAGATAAGGCATTCAGCAAATTACTTCCGTTTACACAAATTAAATATATACACATGCCTATATATAGCATTATCATAATTGGCGCTAAGGCTGTTGAAACGAAAGCAATGCGCTTTATTCCTCCCAGTATTACAACTAAAACAAGTAGTGATATAATGATAGATGCGTTGTATTCAAAAAGGTTGTTTGACAACGCTGCCATCTGGTTCGCTTGAAATGGTATACCGCCCAAAATCATCGCAATAAGCAACATAATCGCATAAGTAAATGCAAGGAATCTGCCAGTTTTTGCAAATCCAATCTTTGCAAGCCCGTACTTCATGTAATAAAAAGCTCCACCAGTTGTATTTTCAGAGCGATAAGTGAATGCAAGCACGACTTCAGCAAATTTAATTGACATACCCAGTATTCCAGTCACTATCATCCAAAAAATCGCACTCGGCCCCCCTATTGTAATAGCTATTGCAACTCCTGATATTGTTCCAAGACCAACTGTTCCTGAAATTACTGTTGCAAACGCTTGAATATGAGTGATTATGCCATTGTTATTACCATTACATTTTATGTTGAATAATGTTTGTATTCCATATTTGAACAATCGAAAATTGATAAACCTGAACCTAACCGTACAAAAAACCCCGGTTGCGATTACCCAAATAATTATAAATGGAACGTTAAATATCTTTACATACAGAAATGAATTTAACAGTTCACTTATTTCTACAATCATACTACTTTTTATATAGCTAACGAGCTTTATACGTGTAATATATATAAAGCCCAGTACTTATCGGAATAGTAAGTATATACACTACACTTAAAATTGGTAGAGTAACCCAAGGCTTACTGACAAAAAATACGATAAATACTCCGAAAAATGATACAAATATATAAGATAGGCTCTTGGGAACATAAATATATTTTGCGGAGAAGGTTGGAATGTGACTTATCGAAAAAAATGAAATAGCCAGGAAGTAATAAGCCGTATTTCTTGTGTTAAAAAACTGTTCCATAAGAAGTAGATATTCACTTTCATGAGATTGAAAGGTAATAATTATTGGCAACAAAGAAAGTAAAGCACATACTGGAGCTGGAACACCAGAAAAGAAAAACTTTTCCCAGTAAAGTCGTTCTGCATTTAACAAGACATTAAACCTTGCAAGTCTTATCGAGATGCAGATTACGTATATCATTACTAAGATCCACCCTACAACTTTGATTTCTTTTAACTTCCAAAAATATAAAAGAAATGCAGGAGCTGCACCGAAGTTAAGAAAATCCGCAAAAGAATCAAGTTGCGCTCCAAAATCGCTAGTTGATTTTAGAATTCTGGCTATTCTGCCATCCATTCCATCTATAATTGCTGCAATGATAATAAAAATTACTGCAAACTCCCACTGTTCGTTAAATGTAAATTTAAGTGAAGTGAGACCAGAGCATAAACCCAATAAAGTTATAAAATTTGGGAATAACTTAGCAACAGGTAGAGAGCCTGCCATTATATAACATCAAAAGTAAGTTTTTCTTGAGCATTTTCTTTATTCAAGTTTGCTATAATTGTTTCACCACCAACGACAGTTTGTCCTTCTGAGACCCTTATTTCTATATCAGCAGGAACGTAAATATTTACTCTACTGCCAAACCTTATAATTCCAAACCTTTCACCTGCTTTTACATTTTGGGACACTTTCACATTACACACAATACGACGCGCAATTAACCCAGCTATTTGTTCTACAATAATCTCTTTTTCCTTTTCATACTCAACTACAATAACTTGCTTTTCATTTTCATTGCTAGATCTATTGCTCATTGCAGATACAAACCTGCCTTCCTTATAGTGCATTTCTTTTACTGTACCAGATATTGGCACACGATTCACATGCACGTCCAAAACACTTAGAAATATACTAACAAGTGTGAATTTCTTCTCCTCTTCATTTTCCGCTGATAAAGGGTAACTCACTTCTTCAATTTTTGAAATCACACCATCAGCAGGACTTAGTATAAGATCCTTATTGCCTGGCACAACCCTTGCTGGATCACGAAAGAAATAAGTACATAATAATGTTGGAAACAAGCATGTAACCCCAAATCCCCAAGATATAGAAAATGCTATACATGTTATCACAAAAGAAACTAGTATAAACAGATAACCTTCTTTGTTTATACTAGGTAAACTAAAACACATAATCTTATTAACAATAATCTGCTATTAACAACTTATCATTTATCACTTCTCATGGAAAGGATTTTTTAAGGGCATATATAAATCGTGGTAGAGGAAAATCGTTAGAACTGAGATTATAGCAAAACTCTCATCCCTTTTGAATTTATATGGTTACAGTGCTCCTGAGCTGTTTATACTAAACCCGTACCATCACACTCTGGGATCATACATCTTAAACCTATTCTAAGCAGATTAACGATTATATGTACCGCAATGACAACTTTTGAGCTAAACTTCCAAAACTAATCTATTTGGGTCTTCTATGTAATTTTTTACCTTAACGAGGAAGGTTACTGCTCCTTTGCCGTCAACTATTCTGTGGTCGTAGGAGAGGGCAATGTACATCATAGGTCTGATTTCCACTGTATTACCTACAGCAACTGGTCTGTTTTGTATTGAATGCATGCCAAGTATTCCAGATTGCGGAGGGTTTATGATCGGAGTGGAAAGGAGTGAACCGTATACTCCGCCATTTGAGATGGTGAATGTTGCACCTTCCATTTCTGACACTTGTAACTTGCCTTCTCGTGCCTTTTTGCCAAGAGCAGCCAAGGTCAATTCGATTTCGGCAAATGACATCTGATCAGCATCCCGAATAACTGGTACAACAAGACCTTTATCGGTGCCAACAGCAACACCTATGTCATAGTAATGTTTATATATGATCTCATCGCCTGAGATTTCAGCGTTAATTTCAGAGATCTCTTTCAGTGCTTGCACCGCTGCCTTTATAAAAAACGACATAAAACCAAGTTTTATTCCATATTTTTTTTCAAAAGTGTCCTTATATTTTGCTCTTAGATCCATGACATTTTTCATGTCAATTTCATTGAACGTGGTCAGTATTGCAGCAGTATTTTGCGATGCCTTCAAACGAGCAGCAATTACTTGTCTTATTTTGCTCATTTTTACTCGTTCCTCTCTTTGCTCTCCACTCACTACACTTTTTGGCAATTCGTATTGTTTTATTGCAGGCTGTTCTGCTTTGTTCATGTGGCCTATCACATCTGCCTTTGTTACTCTGCCTCCCATGCCAGTTCCTTTGACACTTTCTGCATTAATTGCATTTTCTTCCATAATTTTGCAAGCTGACGGAGCGTCTTTTTTAGCAGGACTTTCGCTTTTGTCTTCTTTTTTTATCTCTTCTTTTACCTCCCCTACGGAAAGTTTTGCCAATAATTGATCTGGGCTTATTACATCATCCTCTTTTACAAGAAATTCAGTTATTTGCCCCGAAGCTTCTGCAGTTAATTCGAGTGCTGTTTTGTCAGTCTCAATTTCAAAGATCAAGTCATCTACTTTTATTGCTTCGCCGATACTTTTCTTTATTTTGACTATACCTTCCGTAACCGACTCACCACCTAGAGTTTTTGGTGCTCTGATTTCTATAATTTTGCTCATAAAACAACCTTTCGTACAAACTTGCTACAATTTTATACATGAAAAGAAACATATAACAAACTAATAAATTTATTAGGGTTTTTAAAAGTGAAAAACATACTCCTAAATGTCACCCCAGCACGTGACGCTATGCCATAAAAACTCCTTGACAAACCCCGCTAATCTTATTATCATACTACTAAGGGTATTTCTGACTCAAAACTTGTTTTTGATCCGCGCGGGTTCAATGACAAAAATTTAGTAAAAAACTTAAGGTATTTATTGGGGCTGCATGTCTTTTGAATTTTTTCACATGCAGCCAAAATCGCGCTTAAACTAAGCGTCAGCACATTATTACAGCGCCAAATTACATTATTAGAGGGTCAAAACTCGCTACTCGGGGTTTCTTTTGCCTTTTTTCCCATTTAGTAAATTTCTTAAATACCTGTGGCTCTCTAGTACTGCTCTACTGGCAGATTACTGTTTGTATCACGGTAAACCTGATGGTTAGTACTGTCAAGCTCAGTGGAAGGGTCATCATTGATAGGTTGATTGAATAGTCTGTCAAGCTGGACTACCAGAAATACTGTGCTATATATTATGCTGATCGTTACGCTTAAATTGAAATTATAGATTACACCATTACCTAAGTCTATCGGTATGGTTGTAATTTCTATTCTTCTTAATATGAAGTTTAACAAACCTAATGACAAAGTTAATGTGCTGACAATGAGGTCCTTCCTGCGCTTAGCAAGCTCAGCTTCACATTTCGTAAATTCATCAGTACCTTTTGCGTACTTTCTACATGCATCTTGATATTCTTTATGCACTTTTTGATATTTTTTGTATGTATAATAATAGCTTATAGGTTCCGAAATAAACAAAAATAGGACAGTTGATGTCAAGTAAATATGACTTATTGCACTTGCATTACCTCCGGTTAAGAGATGGAAGACTCTCAACATCATCAACGCTTCTATAGTGCTACTTGCAAGACCAGCAGATTTACCCACAATTTTTGCTAATTCTTTTTTACCCTTAGGATCTCTGCAATCCTTGATTAAGTCATGTAAAGTAAATGCAGAATGAGCAATATACAGAATAGACGTTGGAAACTTTACCCATCGAGCAACATTCCGTATAAAAAAGATATTGGATCTATTATTGTCAATAAACTCGCAACAAAATTGTAGTGAAATCTTACACAACAAGGCTGTTAAACCCGTTGTGATACAGATTACCTTCCTGACATTATAATCGTAAGCATCGTGTACCTTTTGTGCAAACGTGTTTGGTTTCTTTCTTAGCCTATCCGGCATAAATAGCTAACAAAATAATAACTTTTTACTATTCTATCATATACAATTTCAAAAGAAAAGTGTTGTAAATTAAAATTTTAAGAACAATTTATGCATAAGTCGACCAGGCACTTAATAAACAAAGAATCAGTACCAAGAGTTGGTACACGAAAGTAATATCCATCCTTAATAATTGCTTTATATTCCATATCAAGTTCAACAAGCGTTTCTGAATGCTCAGAAACAAAAGATATAGGTGACAAAACCACAGGCATACCATCAACTTTCGCGCGTAATAACTCTCTTTCAGTGCTCGGCTCTAGCCATTTTACGGGACCAATCTTACTCTGATAGCATATTACCCAGTCAAGGTTTTTGATATTTAATCTTTCTACTATTAATTTTACTGTTTCCTCTACCTGCAAGGCGTAAGGATCGCCTTTCTCAATGACACTGAGAGGTAAGCTATGGGCTGAAAACAGGACTCTTGGCTTATCAATTCTGCTGGCTAATTTATAGTACTTAGTTATCAAGTTAGCATGAGCTTCAATGAAGTCTTGATTATCGTAGTAGTGGTAAATTGTTTTTATATTGCATTTTAGGTCATGCTTTTTAGTGTTCTTTTGCCAATTTTCAACAGATGATAAAGTTGTAGTAGTTGAATATTGTGGATAAAGTGGCAGCAGAACTACTTCGTCAGGATCAAACTGCTTTACACTTTTGACAACTTCATCAGCAAATGGATGCCAATAACGCATACAAACGAATACTCTATACTCATGATATTGGTTCTCATTTAATGTGCGTTCTAAAGTTTCAGCCTGTGCTTTCGTATTCTCCAGAATCGGTGATTTACCTCCTATCTGCTCATATATTTTGCATGCAGTATTTTCTCGTTTTGCAGATATAAACTTTGCCAAAAGAAACCGAAGAGGATTCGGCAAATTAATTATTCTCTTATCATAAAAAAGGTTAAATAAGAAAGGGCGGACCGCACTGAGTGAATTAGGCCCGCCAAGGTTAAATAAGACAATTGCCCTTTTCACCTACGCACTACTACAACAAGTTACTTTTGGAGTACCTATAGAATTAGCTACACACTCGTCGAGTTTAGTTACGGGCACTAAATTTCTCATACTAGCATACAATAAGTGGCCAGACCTCTGCAGGTTACTTTTTGTAGATGCAAAAGAACTTCTGTCGAAAACTAGATCAACACAAAAACTTGGCACTGCTTCAAGAAGTTCAACAGCAGCTAAAGTTATCATGATACAACTTTGGAGAATCTTTACAAGGACCTTTAGAGGGAAAAGTAAAACTGTAAGAAACGATACGCTACTTGTTTTGTTTGGCGATTGTCCCTGATTAGGCGAATTATACTCAATGTGTTTCCTATTTTGACCAAAAATAGGAAATTTTATAGTATCCTTTTTAAACTCCCCATCTATTTCTTCTCTACTATGGCTAGTGATTTTTTCCATTAACTTCTCACGTAGATTAAAAGTTCTGACAATAAAACATGTGGCAATCATCAACGCAGCACATACAAATGCACACTGCATGAGACTTATACTACCTATCATAGCTGGCAGCGCAAAACAAACAAATGGCGCTATGATGGCCATTTCAAGAAATGGAATGGTGTTCCTTTTCATCGCAAAGGCAGCACCTTTTTTTAATTCTGTATTACGATGTGCGCTATATTCCAAATAGCTCAAAAAAGCCAAGCTGAAAGTCAAAAATCCTTTTGTCCCGCAAAAAATTGATGACTTAAGGTTATTTGCTAGTTTTTTACGACAGTAACCCATATAATACCTCCTTGATGGCTTATTCTTAACTATAAATAAAAAACCACTTTTATGAAATCAAAATTTACAATAAGATAAATATACGATCTTATATGAGGAAATAACATGGCAATTGAGAGAACACTTTCGATATTAAAACCTGATGCAGTAAGAAATAATATTACAGGTAATATAAACTCCTATATCGAAAAATCCGGACTAAAAATTATAGCACAAAAGATGATGTTATTGACGAAAAAACAAGCAGAGCTGTTTTATGAAATTCATAAAGATAGGCCTTTTTTTGGAGAGTTAGTGGAATTTATGACCTCTGGGCCTGTGATAGTTCAAGTTTTAGTTGGTGAAAATGCAGTAAGTAAATACAGACAAATCATGGGGGCTACAGATCCAAAGCAGGCAGATAAAGGCACAATCAGAGGCGATTTTGCTGATGATATTAGTGAAAACAGAGTTCACGGTTCAGATAGTCTGGAAAATGCTAGTAGGGAAATAGCTTTCTTTTTTGCTGAATGTGAATTGGTATAGCTAACTGGCATAAAAACTCCTTGACAACCCCCGCCAATCTTATTATCATGGTAATTAGGGTATTTCTGACTCAAAACTTGTTTTTGACCTGCAGGATCAATGACAAAAATTTAGTAAAAAACTTAAGGTATTTATTGGCGGATTATATAAATTATTGGGGCTACATGTCTTTTAAATTTTTTCACATGCAGCCAAAATCGCGCTTAAACTAAGCGTCAGCACATTATTACAGCGCCAAGTTACAGTATTATAGGGTCAAAACTCGCATCACGGGGATTCTTTTGCCTTTTTTTCGATTTGGTGAATTTTTTAATGTTTGTAGCCACCGTCATCCCGCTACGTGTTAGCGGCTGAGATACCGCGGCGGTATGACGTGGGAAACCTTTCTTGTGTTAGCTATAGATCCCAGTGTCTGGGCACTGGGATGACACCCTAGGGAGCACTGGAATCTAAGTTTTTATATTTATATAGTTTATAAAGTTAAGGCCAGTGTCACGCACTGGGATGACACCCTAGGGGGCACTGGAATGACACCATTATAGAGATCCCAGTGTCCGCTACTGGGATGACAGATAAAGGGGGCTATGGGTTTCCATTGTATGTAATCTTCAACATCTTCAGCCCTACCTTATAGTTAGGGTAAATCAGAGAGATGCCAAGATCCCTTTTAATTTTAGCATTACTTACTTTTTTGATCCTAAATAAAAACTCTGTGTATAATCAGGCAATAAAGAAACCTCTGTTGGCTCTGGAATGCTAACATTTAAAAGTTTTGCTGCGTATGTCACCACTTCAGATTGTGTAGCAGGTAAATCATCCGCACAATTGTATATTTCACTAGGTTTTATATTCTGCATGGAAGAAAATAGAATATTCGATATATCTTCAACATGAATGCGAGAAAAAAGATGTCCTTCTTTTTGTATATTCCTTGCTTTGTTAAGTCGTAAGTCAACTAACACGTTTCTACCAGGCCCGTATATTCCAGCCAAACGAAAAATATGTACAGGTAATTTGCTATTTAGCCATTTCTTTTCGGATCTAAGGCGACTTTTTCCTCTACTTTCTATAGGTCTTGTTTCAGATTCTTCTGTAACCCAATCACCAGCATGATCACCATAGACACTAGTTGCGGACAAGTAACCAAGCCATTTGATATTTTGAAAGTAATGACCATACCTCTCTAGCACATCATCACCATCTGGTGGAATGGAAACTAAAACATGCGTTACATCTTGAAACGTATCTTCTCTTACTTTATCGTAATTGAGGAGGCTAACATTCTGTACATCCTGATTCCTTGAAGTACCACTAATTTTCCAACCTAAACTCAGTAACTTTTTCGACAGAAATTTAGCTACATATCCATAGCCAAAACAAAATAAGTGCATGAAAATTAGTTTTTGAAATTTTTCTTAATAAATTCTACACCTAATTTTATTCCTTCTTCATTAATAATATGTTCTAATCCATGAATTGGGTGTCCTTCGACATTTATTCCATTTTCCTTCAGAGCTTTAACTGCCAAGTCAAGAGAAGAAAAAGGCACTACATCATCAGCATCGCCATGAATAACGCACACGTTGGGCTTTGATTTGATTTCTGGCGCAACTTTTGCAGGTGAAAGAAACCTACCAGAATATGCAACAACCGACGCACAAGACTGAGCACGGGTAAGAGCTGTATGTATCGCAAGCATTGCTCCTTGCGAAAACCCAACTAAAGAAAGCTGTGTATCATTCAAGTTAAGCTCTTTTAATTTCATATCAATAAAGTGATTTACTATTGACGTAGCCTTCTTTACTCCATTGTATAGCGCCTCTTCACTGCGATCTTCCAAGCTGAACCATTGATAACCGTCACCTATTTCCCTTTCAAATGGAGCATTGGGCGCTACAAAACATGAATCAGGCAAAGACTTGCTCATAACTTTAGCAAGATGAACGAAGTTATCACCACTTGAGCCCCAGCCATGTAAACAAACAATTAAATTTTTCTTATTTCCACTTGCACAGATTTCTGGTCCTTTAAGTTCAATCATTTCTTCTCTTTATTGTGTTTATACCTTTATTTAACATTGATTTGTGAATTTGTAAAAGCTATTTGAATGTTTTCAAGGGAAAAGGAATTGTGCAACGGTTTATTTAGGTATATATAAACACTATGAGCACTGATAATAAAGTAGTTTTTAAGATCTACAAACCAACAAAAACCGCAACGCAATCTGGTTTGGGTAATACACGTTTTTGGTACCTCAAAACTGAGCCTGATTCTTACTACATTGAACCTCTGATGGGATGGGCTGGTTCGAAAAATCCTAAAAAACAGGTTGTATTAAAGTTTGATTCCCTGGAAAAAGCAATATCCTACGCAAAAAACGCAGTGCTAAATATATAATTGAAATACCAAAAGGTGTTAAAAGACTGCCAAAATCTTACGCAAGTAATTTCACATCAAAGTAAAAGTTGAACACAAACT
>NZ_JAAXCS010000032.1:0-12725 GCF_013309895.1 Wolbachia endosymbiont of Atemnus politus
GTATCACAAAGGAAAGAAAAAGCACCTTCTGTTGCATAATTAATAGCAACTTCCAATAAAGGGACAGATTTCTGTCCCTTTATTATAAACATTTTCTATTTCTTGAGTTGCTCCAGTAACGCTATCTAGATATCTATTGATTGATGGCGCTTATAATGTTAAGAATAAGTAAACCTTATTTACTGTTTATGTCTATAGGAGTGAAAAGTGTTTGCATATTGCTAAAAAAGCAGTAACTTATTATCAAGTGAATTCGCTAAGTTTGAGTAATTTAAATGTCTATTGACCTTAGTCTGCCAGAATTACCTGTGTTACACCCAAGGATTACCGTTATAGGTGTTGGCGGTGCTGGTGGGAATGCTGTGAACAACATGATTCAATCCAATTTGCAGGGAGTAAATTTTGTTGTAGCAAATACTGATGCTCAAGCGCTAGAGAAGTCATTATGTGATAAAAAAATTCAGCTAGGTATTAACTTAACTAAGGGGCTTGGTGCTGGTGCTTTGCCTGATGTCGGCAAGGGCGCAGCAGAAGAATCAATTGAAGAAATTATGGAGCATATAAAAGATAGTCATATGCTCTTCATCACGGCAGGAATGGGTGGTGGTACTGGTACAGGTGCAGCACCAGTAATTGCAAAAGCAGCGAGAGAAGCAAGAGCCGCAGTTAAAGATAAAGTGTCAAAAGAAAAAAAGATATTGACTGTTGGGGTTGTAACCAAGCCATTTGGCTTTGAAGGCGTGCGTCGTATGCGCATTGCGGAACTCGGACTCGAAGAGCTGCAAAAATACGTAGATACACTCATTGTTATTCCAAACCAGAATTTATTTAGAATTGCAAATGAAAAAACTACATTCTCTGATGCATTTAAGCTCGCTGATAATGTTTTGCATATTGGTATCAGAGGGGTGACTGACTTGATGGTCATGCCAGGACTCATTAATCTTGATTTTGCTGATATAGAAACAGTAATGAGCGAAATGGGTAAAGCGATGATTGGTACTGGAGAGGCAGAAGGAGAAGATAGAGCAATCAGTGCTGCAGAAGCTGCAATATCTAATCCATTGCTCGATAACGTGTCAATGAAAGGTGCGCAAGGGATATTGATTAACATTACCGGTGGCGGAGACATGACTCTATTTGAAGTTGATGCTGCAGCAAATAGAGTGCGTGAAGAAGTGGATGAAAATGCAAATATAATATTTGGTGCTACCTTTGATCAAGCGATGGAGGGCAAAGTTAGGGTTTCTGTTCTTGCAACTGGTATTGATAGTAGCGTTATCCGTGATGACAGACCAGAAACTTCGTCTGTGAATCAAAGCGAGATTTCAGAGGAAGAAAAGTTCAAGTGGTCTTACAGCCAAACTCCAGTACCAGAAACAAAGCCAGCTGAGCAGGTAAGTGAAGGGGTAAAGTGGAATAGCAATATCTATGATATACCAGCCTACTTAAGAAGAAAAAAATAATGCAATTTTGGCTATTTAAGTCAGAACCAAGTGAATATTCATGGCAAAAAATGGAAAAGGAGAAAATAGTTGAGTGGGATGGTGTATGCAACTATCAAGCTCAAAGTTATATGAAAGCTATGGAATTAGGCGATTTTGTGTTTTTTTATCATACAGGTAAAGAAAAGGCGGTATTTGGAATAGTTGAAGTCTTTAAAGAATATTATCATGCTAACGATTCCAAGTTTGGGTTGGTAGATGTGAAATTCTTCAAGTCTTTAAGTAATCAAGTGGCGTTGAGTGATATAAAAAAAATCCACTTTTAAAAAATATTGCCATGTTAAAACAACCACGTCTATCAGTTTCTCCAGTCTCAGAAGACGAATGGAATGAAATAATAAGGATGAGTGATGTTAGAAGTAAATGTTCTTGATGAAAGATGGCATAGCATTACAGAGGATCCAGAGGGCCTTGTATTAAACATTATAAGCGCTTCTCTGCAAAAATTAAAGATAGACCACTATGAACCAAGTATATCAGTGGTTCTGGCTAATGATAATTTACTACATCAACTTAATTTAAAATTTAGAAAAATGGATAAACCAACTAACGTATTATCATTTCAGTGTGAGCAACTATCTAACAAGTGCGATTTAGGAGACATAGCGATTTCAATAGACACAATACGAAAAGAGTCGGATGAGTATCATATACCTATCATAGCTCACATTGCACATATGTTAGTGCATGGGTTGCTCCATTTGCTTGGCTATGATCACCAAAAAGAAGATGAGGAAATTATAATGAAGAACTTAGAAGGTAAGATTTTAGCTTCGCTTGGCTATAATTATGTACACAATTTAAAAGGAATTTAACAAAGATATAGTAGATGATAACAAAATATGTTATCTACAAAATAAAGGGTTTTTTAGCTATAAACGATAAAGGGTAAGCGTATGGTTCAGTTTTCTCTGCCAAAGAATTCTAAAATTAATGAAAAGGGCAAAGTTTATCCTGCTCCTGCTAGGGCAAAAAATATTAGAAGATTTCAAATTTACCGCTGGTCTGCTGACGACGAGAAAAATCCTAGAATAGATACATTTTTCATTGATATGGATAATTGTGGTCCTATGGTACTCGATGCATTGATAAAGATAAAGGATGAAATAGATTCGACCTTAACTTTCAGACGTTCTTGCAGGGAAGGAATATGTGGATCTTGTGCTATAAATATTGATGGAACCAATACTCTTGCATGCACTAAATCTATACACGATATAAAAAGTGATATAAAAGTATATCCATTGCCTCATATGTATGTAATAAAAGACCTAGTTTCAGACTTGAGTCAATTCTATGAGCAATACAAGTCAATTAACCCTTGGTTACAAGCAGATAAGCCTGACTTACCAAGCCAAGAGTATTCACAATCTCCTGAGGATAGAAAAAAACTGGATGGCCTTTCTGATTGTATATTATGTGCCTGCTGTTCGACTGGTTGCCCAAGCTATTGGTGGAACAGTGATAAATTTTTAGGACCAGCAATACTGCTACAGGCTTACAGATGGATCGCTGATAGCCGTGATGACAAGACAGGTGAAAGACTTGATGCCTTAAATGATCCATTCAAGTTGTATCGTTGCCATACAATAATGAATTGTACAAAAACCTGCCCTAAAGGGCTTAATCCAGCGAGAGTAATAGCAAAAATAAAGCAGCTTATGGTAGAGAGGGGGGGAGTTTAAATACTATCTCTTGCACTCCTCGTATGAAAAGAGTAACCCTTCTGAAGCATAGGGTATTATTAATATTCTAAACACTTTTCCATTTGTGAAGTGGATTGTACTATTATATGGTCCAAGTAATTTTTTGAACAACTCATGCCTTTGGCTACTGATGGTTTGAAAATCCTCTTTTTCTAAAAGCTTTTTAGATTCGAATAGGTAAAGCATAACCTCGTGATAAGTTGGATAAGATGCCAAAAATTTTGTATCAAATTGAAAGGTTTTTATAAATGCATTATTATAAAACTTCAGTTTTTGGTTTTTACTATATATTGCGATAGCAATTGGTAACTCCTCAAAAAAACTTTGCTGTGCAGCGAAATAACTATCTAATCCGGCACGTAACTTCTCTGCATCGCTAACATCTTTTCCATATATTACCGTGCCATCAGAATTTCGTATTGGAATTTTTATAAAATCAAAAACCTTGCGTTCATTCCTGTAAGTTACCACATGTTTTCCTGATTTTGCGTTGTGTGCACTACCAGCAACAGCTAATCTCTGAGAGCCATTTATATATTTATCATAAAACAAGTTATAAAACTTTACTTTTTTATTTTCATTATATTTTAGTATTGGAAACGGCAAAGAGTTGAAAATATTCCTATAGTTCTCTACTTTTCGTTTAAGCTTATTATTTTCTAACTCAAGTTCGTTAGCTTTTATCTCATATTCTGAGATGTTTCTTATCCATAATAGTACACCAATCACTTCGTTAGAGTTATCTATTATGCTTCTGCCATAACATATGCAGTAAACCTCACCATCTTTTGACTTTAAGTCCAGAGTAAAAGATTTATTTATTCTCTTTGCCTCAGTAAAATTTTTAATTAAGCTTTCTGACTGCTCAAAGAAATTTACAAACTCATTAAATGAGTAAAAAACGGTGTTGAGCAATATTAGTAGGTTGGGAGAAAACTTTTCTATACGTTTTTTTGCATCCCAAATATAAAATCCATCATCTACAGTATCGATTAAATTATTTATTATGATATTTTGATGTTGTAGGCTCTTAATTTTATTATCCACTTTCAATTTAGAGTAAGAGAGAAAGAATAATATTAAAATTAATAATAAAACTACTTCATACAAAAAAAACATAATACTTTTAAAACAGACATAAAAATTTGTAACTGCTCAGTAAGGGTATGTATAAGTTACGCTGAAGAAGTATACAAGTAAAGATTGCCTAATATCTGAAAGCCCAATCTTTTATAAAGGTTGACAGAAGGTTTCATACAATGTGCTACTACATATTTGCATTTAAGCTGCTGGATTATCTTGATTCTTTCTAAAACCATTTGGGTACCTATTCCACGATTTCTATGAGTTGGTAAAACTCCGTCACTATAGAAACCGGCCACGCTGTTTTGAATGTAAAAGCCACATGTTCCAACAATTTCGTTGTTTAGTGTTACGAGAAAAAACCTTAATCCTGAGTTTTTATCATCATAATTTGATAACCCACGGAAAAATGTACTGACAATCCCAACGTTATGATGAAAAATTCTAGAGGTACATAAATCTAACTGTTCCAAGAGATTGCTACTATTTACAGCATTCAGCTTCAAGCCTGGAACAGCGTCAGCAGGTGAAAAGTAATTTTTCATGTTAAGTAAAACTTTTTTTGGTGTACTAACGTGTTTTACCTCACACTTTTCTAAAACGCTTCTTGTCTTCGTATGCGAGTTCATTACCCATGTTGCTTCTATGTTCCTTGTTTTAAGATAGTCTAGAGTTTTTTGCACGGAAAGTTCAGTACATTGATCTTCACAGAATACAAAATTGAATAATGACTCCCTGGTCTCATTTATTGTGAATGTAATGCTATCAAATTCATTGTGTACTTCCCACTGAGATAAATTTGCTGCGTACAGTATATAATCCTTTAGATTTTGGATAACCAAACTCGAATAATAAATTTTCTTATCCTGCATACACAGATAATGAACAATAAAGGGCCCCTATAAGAATACAAGCTAAAATTGCAGCTATAACATCATCTAGCATAACGCCTAGAGGACCTTTGATATTTTTGTCAATCAAATTTATAGGCCACGTTTTTATTATATCAAAGAACCTAAAAGAAAAAAAGCATAACAGCAATAAAGGGCAATTCGTTTCTTGGTTTAGCAGTACCGAAATTAAAAATATTGTCAGTAATTGGCCAACTACTTCATCAATCACTACCTCTTTTGGGTCGTGTGAAGTCTGGTAATGTTTTATGTAGTTACCTATGGACCATAATCCAATTAAGAATAAAAAAAGAATAGTTACTGCACCTAAAATTCTGTTACTTAGTATTATAGGAACAATTGGATAAGAAGCTAAACTGCCCACAGTACCTGGCATTTTTTTTACTGTGCCAGACAGCCACCATGTTGATGTCAATTTATGTAAAAATTTCACAATACACCAAAGTATAAGACTAACTTACAAGAACAGAAATAGTATCTTCTATAGAGGCATTTTCATACAATAACCTGTAAACCGCTTCACATACGGACATTTTTATCTTTAGCTTTTTTGCTAAATAGAATGCAGATTGAGAAGTACTAAAACCTTCAACCACTGACTTACCTTCTAATAAAATCTGTTGAATATCAAAGCTATTATTACTACTACCTATTTTGAACCCAAAGGACAGATTTCTTGAATTCAAAGATGTGCATGTCATGATTAGATCACCCAAACATGCTGGCCCAAGTAACGTATCTATGTTTATATTACTGTTGTCGATTTTTGCTAAATACAAAGCCTTCATTTCATTCATACTCTTTGTTATCAGTGCTGCGTGGGCATTACATCCGAGTTTTTTACCTAAAACAATTCCGCACGCTATAGCAAAAACGTTCTTCAATGCTGCACAAATCTGTACCCCTATAACATCATTACTGAAGTATAATTTAATGTTTTCTTGCTGTAGTTCTGACATTAGTTTTGAACCTAGTGTGTCATTTTGACATGTGAGAACCATTGAATAGGGCAATTTTTTTGCAACTTCCATAGCAAAACTAGGACCTGAAAAAATAGCAACAGGGTTGTTGGGTAAAACTTCACTTACTATTTCACAGGGCAGTTTTAATGTAGACCTTTCTATTCCTTTACAGGCTAAAATTATTGCTACCTCCTTTTCTAGATTGCAATTACGCAACTGCTCACACACCTCTCGGAGAGACTGGGTGGGAATAGCAAGGATTGTTGTTGAAGCATTAATTGTTTCTTCAATTGCCAATTTTACTGACACATTGTCAGAAATTCGGCAACCAGGTAGTTTGTCACTTTCTCTTTTCCTGTTAATTGATTCAAATGTAGTTTCGTTGCGAGTCCACAAAATCACATCTTTCTTACTACCTAATGAAATTGCAATCGCTGTACCCCATGCACCAGCACCTAAAATTGATATTGTCACACAATGTTCCTAAAAGTATTATTTATACTTTAGAATGGTAGGATAAGTAAATTAAAATATAATAATATATAAAATAGTTAAATATTTATTAACCTAAGTATTTTTTTAGTGATAATAGCTTTAGTTCAATATTTACTAAAAATAATGTTATTCTTATGATATATAGTATATCTATTATGTTTTAGATCTATTTATATAATTTTGGAATGGTATGTCCATTATTAGTAGTTTTGACCATTTGTTAATAAAAGTTTGATTTGTTACTTTCCTTGGTTATATATATTACTAAAATTATAAATTACTTACGGGGTGTAAAATATGCGTATATTACTAATTGAAGATGATCCAGTAACTGCAAAGGCTCTATCGGACGCTTTAAAAGCTGACGGGCACTTTTGTAATGGTATAAGTTCTGGGGAAGATTATAGCAATAGTCTGGTTTCCTCAAATGGGGATCACTATGACCTAGTTATTCTAGACATACACTTACCCGGTGATATTGATGGATATGATATATTGTTAAGATTAAGAAGTGCAAAAATTAAAGTTCCTGTTCTGATACTTTCATGTATATGCTACTCACCAAAAAGTTAAAGGGCTTGGATACGGTGCTGATGATTACTAAACTAAACCATTTCATAAAAATGAACTACTTGCTCGAATAAAGGCAATAGTACGTCGTACTAAAGGCCATCCTGAATCAGTGATAAAGATTGGGAATATAAATATCAATTTTTGATCATAGAGTTGTTGAAGTTAAAGGCAAGACTGTTCACCTGACTAATAAAGAATATTCTATGATAGAGTTACTAGCGTTACGTAAAGGAACAGTACTAACAAAAGAAATGTTTTTAAATCATCTCTATAATGGCTTAGATGAACCTTCAGATAACAAAATAGTTGATGTCTTTATGTGCAAATTACGTAAAAAACTTGAAAGTGCAAATGATGGACAAAGTCACATAGAAACTGGCTGGGGCAGAGGATATGTCCTAAAAGAATATCTTGATGATGAAGAATATCCTAATGTTAACGTAGGAGAAAATAGTGGTAGCTGTTCAATAGAACAAGTGAAGTACAGTGCATGGGACACTTATACATTTAAATATAGCCGTTGTCTATATTTAAATGAGTGTCTAGGTGAAATATAAGCCGAAGTTCTGTTTGTGTAGCTATTTATCTGGAGTAAGTGTTACCACTTACTGCATGCGATTTACCCGAGTCTCAACTACCAATGTTGCCATTGTTATGGTGTGCTCTTTCCACACCTTTTCACCCTTACCTAAAAAATTTTAGGCAGTAATTTTCTGTAGCCCTATAACTAGAGTTACCTCCGGCGGGTATTACCCGTCACTATTTTTCCTTGGAGCCCGGACTTTCCTCTGCTGTGTTTACCACACAATAGCAGCTACTTATTTCACCCAGAAGTTGTATTTTAGAACGAAAATCATAAAAGTAAAATAATTTCCTTGTTAGATCATAACTAGAGGTGATATTCTGGTACATCGTTGCTATTCCAAGACAAGCCACTCCTAGACTCTGAACTCCTAATGCTTTCAGGTGATGGACTGCTTGTTCTGCTGCTACCACTTTCTACTAGTACTCTGTTCAGCACTATTTTAGGACTGTTTGTTCTGCTGTTACTGACAAGAAGCTCTTCACAGTTATTTGAACTTGATTCCAAATCAGTTAATTTTAACACAGGAGCAGCATTATAATAACTGTGGTACTTCTTAATGCATCTGTACGCTATAAATCCTATGATTCCAACAACACCCATTACTCCCAATAATTATCCTGAAATTATTTATGTCTTGTTAGGTGCACATGCTATAACAAGTTGGTAAGGTTGAGGAGAAGGGGTAATTTGAGGAGGTAAAGTTGTGGTAAACACAGTGGTAGTTGACTTTTTTATTTTAGTACTTGGTATAGTAAATACTGTTTGTATGGGTTTTTCTGAGTTAGTAATCAGCAAATCAGTTGACGTTGTAGTAGCCACAGTCGCTTTTGAAGTAACGGTTGTTTCAGCTACTGTTGAGGGTTGCACCGATGTGAATGTTGTTTGAGTTGCTGAATCTGTTGAAGGTTGAGTAGTACTTCTATTTGTAGAAATTGATGTGGTAGTTAGTGCTTCTGTTATCAATTTAATAGTCTTCAAAGTATCAGTTTTGGTGTGCCGGTAATTGCAGTAGTTGGCATTTTTTTAGAAGTCACAACTGTTTTCGTAGTAGTTACAGGGGCTGCAATATTACTGGAAATAATATAAAAATAATGCTAGGCGTCAATCGACCGTTAATGATATTAACAAAATCACTGAGAGTTTTAATGCTGTTTGCCGGTATTATCGTTACCTTATGAGGTTTTTTGGAACTTTTATGATTAAAAATTATGATATTTTCCTCACTTATTGCAGTTATCAAACTGTCTTGACCATTGTCTTTAACGTACAATTGCTTTATAGAATCTTCAAACTCACAAACAGTAAAATTCAATTTTGGTCCGTTCTTAACAAGACTTGTTAAATGTAGTTTTGGTTTATTAGATGATGGGTCTTCTGCAAGAAAAGCAACCAGATCATCGCCTTTGACTCGTTTCACATGCTCTAGACAGTTTACTTCGTCTGGATTAGAAGCAATAGATGCCATATTTATTTGGCATTTTTCCTACTAAGTAGACATTTGTCTACTTCTTTTCCATCTTTCAGCTTCTGAACTACGTCAGCCATATCAAATTTAAAAATTTGTGTTTTTTTTACCTCTTGATACTTAATAATTCTTTTTCTCATTTGTGCATAAAGCATTGTATTGCTATCTAATGCCAATTGTTCCGGATTATCAAATTTGAATAATTTTCTTTCTATGATGCCTGTTTTTCCAGGCAATGCTTTAAACTTTCCATCTCCATTTGACTCTAAGTACCAAGAAACTAAAGTTTGATCCTTTAAATTATGGACGATTACAATTACATCAATATTGTCAACTTTTACCGCTCTTGGTTGAAAGTAACAATTTTCTTCATTTGCGGGATTGCTATTATTAGCATTTTTTTGTTATTTAATCTTATCTAAATGTTTAACTAAAGGAACTTTGCTTGACTGCTTGATTTCGTAAGCGCTGAACATTAGGCCTTTAATATATTTTTTCCCTTCCTCGTTGATTCCTTCTTCAGGAAAGATTATTCCAACTTTGTCTACTTCTGCTGAATCTTCTATTAATGTGAGAGATAGTTGGTCTTTAAATACATTCGCTACGTTGACACGCGTACGTTTTTGACTGATATAGTAGGCTAATAAGTAATTTTACTTACCTGGTTCCCCATTGCCATTATCTTGATAGCTGAGTCCATAATTAACTCCATTTCCCTCAATGAACGCCATGTTTGTTGGGTTGAAACCTATCGCTTCTTTAATTTCTAGCGTATTTGAGTTAACTTCGAGCAACTTGTTTAATATAAACATAATTTTATTTAAAATTTTAATAAGATGTCATTATAACTATTTTTACATATTAAAGTCAATATAAATATCTTAACTAAGATTAAAAAATTAGTTTTTTTAATACTCTAACGCTGATGAACTAGGACAGAAACTAAACATATTGCATTGGCAGCACGTGAAAACGAAGAAATTCCTTGACAACTCCCATTAATATCATTACCATGCAACTAAGGGTATTTCTGACTCAAAACTTGTTTTTGACCTGCAGGATCAACGACAAAAATTCAGTAAAAAACTTAAGGCATTTATTGGCGGATTATATAAATTATTGGGGTTGCACGTCTTTTAAATTTTTCACATGCAGCCAATAAACTAAGCGTCACCACATTATTACAGCGCCAAATTACATTAGACTTCTTGCATGACGAAAGAAATAAGTAGTAAAATACCAAAAGCAATATTAGTGAAGGCATGAAATTTGAACAAATAACTAAATTTGATGAAGAGGAATTTAGAAGAATAACAGGAGTAAAAAGAAAAACATTTGAAAAAATAACAGAAGTTTTAATAGAGGAAAAAAGAGGCTAAAAAAGCAAGAGGAGGAAAACCAAGCAAACAATGCATGATGGCACTAGAATATTTGCGTCGTGCATATAGCACAAAGCTATATCGGTTGGATTGAAGCATACAATAAAGCTACAATTCGTTATCGCAAAAGAAACTTTGCAAACGGTAAACGACACGACTTTAGCGTTTTTAAAGAGTCAAAAGTTTGCATGTTATTGACCACTAAAGCTTTAGATGATGCTGGTTATAGAGGTTTTCAGAAAATTCACTAAAATGTCGAATTGCCACACAGAAGGATGAAAAAAGTCCCTTAATTAAGGAAAAAAATGTAGAAAACCGAGAGCTAGCGAGCAAAAGAGTAGTAGTTAAGAATGTTATTAGTCTGTTAAAAAGATTCAAAGTTATTGCAGACAGATATCGCAATCGGAGAAAACGTTTTGGCTTGAGATTCAATTTAATAGCAGGAATTCACAACTTTGAACTGTCTATATGAGTTTCAAAAAAGGTCTAATGTTGTTAATTTTGTCTAGCATTAACTCAGCGGCCTTTTGTTCAACAGCTTTTTTGCTCGAAGCACATGCAGAATCTTCTCCATAATTTTCTATGCAAACTGATATAATAAATTCGGGGTTGTGTGCTGGTCCAGTTTGTTTTGCAAGCCCATACTCTGGTAAGGATAGTTTATTTTTCTGCGTCCATTCTTGTAACGAGGTTTTAGGGTCTTGAGGAGGGTTGAGCATATCTTTAGCTAGTTTCTCCCAATGTTGGGTAACAAATCTTTCGACGTTTTTAAATCCACCATCAATATAAATCGCACCTATCAGTGCTTCAAGTGCGTTTTCTAGGTTTTTTAGGTTACATCTTCCTCCATTACAGCGCTCACTATTATTCATGATGATAAAATCACCCAACTTTATCTCTTTAGCAACATTAGCAATAGTGCAGCCACAAATTAAATCCATTTTTCTTTTCGCCAACGCGTCTTCTCTTTCCTCAGGAAATAGTTTAAACAGTATAGCAGACACATACATATTTAAAATGCTATCACCCAAAAATTCTAGCCTTTCGTAATTTTCAATTTGATTCTTGCTGTTCCTTTTATTTAAGCTTGGATGAGTTAATGCCTCTTCTAGTAAAGCACCGTTTTTAAATCTATAGTTAATGATTTTAGATATAGCGTCGTTCAAGCTTTTCATACTTAAAAGTAAGTATTTCCCACTATATATTTATATCAAAAAATTAATTTTATTCTATTGAAATAGAACAGCTTCTAAAGTTTACAATCACAACCCACTGCCTCACTGATATTATTAAGTCCATCTCTTCTTATTAGCTCTGCAAGCTCCAAGTTGATTTTATTCACAACTTGAGGCCCCTGGTATATGAGGGCAGTGTACAGTTGTACTAAAGATGCTCCTGCTTTTATTTTTTTATATGCATCAGCACCACTTGAAATTCCTCCACATCCTATCAGTAACATTTTACCTTTAGTAAGTTTATACATGTCACTCAGTAACTCAGTTGAATGTTTAAATAATGGCCTGCGTATGCAAATGTATGTGCATGAGAAAACAGCTGATGAGATCGCTGGCTTAGCCGGCGGAAAAATAATAATGAATACTAATAACGAATTGTTAAGACTCCTGGCCAGCTGATTTTCCGTTGAAAACCGTTTTCGAGTGATTGCCTTCTTCCTGCCAAGGAGGTAGTCCTTCAGATGATGGCAGGTTGGTGGCAGCAAGGGCATGCGGCCGTAAAACTTGAAGCCAGACAAATATGAATGTGGAACTTCAGATCCAGGCACGCCCAGGTGCTGGTCTTGGAGGACAACATGGGGCAGCGGTCGCGAGAGCACATCATCCCCATTCCGACCCACTTGGAGTCCTCCCCCACCTTCCTCAAATGATGATGACCATCAGCTTACGGAGTTGGGACTGTTTTAAAAAAAGGAATAACACCCAAGCCGAAACAAGAGCTCCTGCAAGTGGTGGATGACTCCAAACAGACGGCCATGAGAGACTCTGGGCCTTCCACGTCATCCCTTCTCCCGAATTTCTCTTCGCAAGTGGTGCCGGTCTCCA
>NZ_JAAXCS010000033.1:0-12273 GCF_013309895.1 Wolbachia endosymbiont of Atemnus politus
AAATTTTGGAGTAGAATTTTTATTATAGGAGTGTAGCTCAATTGGTAGAGTGCTGGTCTCCAAAACCAGAGGTTGTAGGTTCAATTCCTATCGCTCCTGCATTAATGTTATGGTAGAAATGTTAAAAAATTTGAGTGTTTTTTTTTGTGATATAAAGCAAGAAATAAAAAGGGTTACCTGGGCGAAGAAGGAGGGGGTGCTATCATCTTTATTTGTTGTAGCGGTTGTTATATTATGCTTTTCGATTTTCTTTTGTTTGGTAGATTTTATATCTCTTTACGCAATTAAAGCTTTATTTGGAATTGTTTATGGAATATAAATGGTACATCATTAAGATTGATTACGGGCATGAGGAATACGTACGTGAATTGATAAGCAAAGCTACCTATTTTAAGGAGGTATTTGTTCCTTATCAGACAGTATATAATTCAAAATCTGGTGTAAAAGAGTTATGTGAAGTATATATACATATGCATTTATGCGATGAGAGCAAGGATATTCTAAATCAAGTACCAGGATTCTGCGGTTGTGAATCTGGTAATTTTGAAATAGCTCTAGATGATGAAGTAAGTTTAAAGCGTAGAGAATACAATAAATATAAGTGGTATATTTTGAGAGTTGCCTCTAATTATGAAGAAAAAGTGTGTCAACACGTATTAGAAAATTCTGTGAGATTGGGAGTTAGTGATTATTTTAAGGAAGTTTTTATCCCATATGAAGAGTCAAGTGAAGCAGAATTAAGATCTAAAAAAACTGCTACACGAAGGAAGTGTTTTCCTGGTTATGTTTTTTTATATTTAAATTTGTGTGATGAAGTGTTAAACTTTGTTAATAATATACCAAAGTCTCTTAAGGTCTATGGATTTTTAAAAAATGGTAATGTTCCCAAGGTGATTTCTGACAATGAGATTCACTCAATGTGTAATGCGCTTTATAATGCTCAAGAGACGAAAAAATTAAGTCATGGTTATGAAAAAGGAGAAAAGGTAAAAATTAACGATGGCCTTTTTCAAAATTTTACTGGTAAAGTGGATATGATTAATGATGATAAAAAAGTTATTAATGTGGAAGTGTCGATTCTGGGTAAGCCAACAGTCATAGAGTTAGATTTAGCTCAAGTAGAAAAAATAGAGGATTAATTATGAGTGGTATAATTGCTAAGATTAACTTGCTAATGGAAGCGGGGAAAGCAGTACCTGGACCAAAAATTGCTTCAGTGCTTGGTCCGCGTGGTATACCAGTTCCTAAGTTTTGCGAAGCTTTTAACAAAGTGACTAGCGCAGCTAACGCCAATTATAAAGTGGGTGATTTAGTAACAGTTCGAATCTCCATAAAGGATGATCGTTCTCACGATTTTACTGTCAGCGGCCCGCCTGTGGCTTATTTACTGAAGCAAGAAGCTAAATTAAGCAAAAGTTCTAGTAATCCAGGTAAAGAATTAGTGGCTAAGTTGCCTATGTCTGCTATAATTAAGGTAGCAAGATATAAAATGGTTGACATGAAAGTAGATAATGAGGATTCAGCAGTGAAAATGGTTATAGGTACTGCTAAATCTATGGGTATAGAAGTTATAGAAGGTTAGATACATGAATACATATCGCGATAATCCTAGACAATGTCTAGAAAAGATTATTGAGTCTGCTTCAGCAAAGTTTAACGAGTCAGTTGATGTTGCAGTTACTCTAGGTGTAGATTCACGCAAATCTGAGGAACAGGTGCGTGGTACGGTAGTTTTGCCCAAAGGTATAGGGAAAGGTATTAAAGTAGCTGTTTTTGCTCAAGATAAACATTTATCAGAAGCTGAAAAAGCTGGTGCTGATATTGTAGGAGGAGAGGATTTAGTTGAAGAGATAAAAAAAGGTAGAAAGCTAGATGTTGACTGGTGTATCACCACTCCTGATTTTATGGCAAAAATCACTCCTATTGCAAAAGTATTGGGTGCTAAAGGGTTGATGCCTAATCCTAAATTTGGTACCGTGACTTCCAATGTTGCAGAAGCTGTTAAAACCATTAAGTCTGGTCAAATAAAATTTAGGACAGACAAAAATGGTATTATCCACGGTAAATTAGGAAATATCAAGTTTGGTGTCGATGATTTACTAGAAAATTTGAAAGCCTTTCTTAAAGTAATTAAAAATAATAAACCTACTTCTGTAAAAGGAGTGTACTTTAAGAGTGTCTTTTTAAATTCAACTATGGGTAAAGCTTATCAGATAAACAAAGTGGAAGATATAATTTAGGGAGTAATACCGTGAAGCGTGAAAGTAAGGGTAAGTTTATAAAGAGCATAATGAATGTGTTTGTAAATAATGATTTCTTAATGCTGGTAAGTTTTAAATCTGTAAATGCTAATGATTCATTAATTCTTAGGAATAGTCTAAAGTCTGTAACAGGTGGAATGTTAGTAGTTAAAAATACTTTAGCCCGTTTAGCTTTGGAAAGAAGTGGTAAGTTTTCTTATCTATCAGATAGATTTTCTGGTCCTGTTGCTGTTATATACTCTAGTGGTATAGTAGAAGCTGCAAAATTAATAGTTAGTTTTATTGATACTAATAAAGAAAAGATGTCTGTGATTTGCGCAGCTCATTTAGATCAATTGCTTACAGTGGAAGATGTTAGTAAATTGGCTGAGTTGCCGTCTCTGGACGAGTTGCGTGTTAAAATTATGCGTTTAATATCTTATAATATTCCTACTCGATTAATGTTATCTATTAACTCACCTTCAATGAGACTTATGAGAGTATTGGATTATTATAGTTCTAAAAATAAATTTGTTGTTAAGTAAGGTTAGTAGTATGAGTAATGTAACAAATGATTTGGTTGATAAAATATTATCCTTAAATCTATTAGAGGCCGCTGAACTTGCAAAAGTTCTAGAAGAAAGAATAGGGTTACCTGCTGGTTCTTTTGTTGGTGGAGCTGTTGGCGCTAGTGCACCTACTAGTGATAATGCTGCTGGTTCTGCTGTTCAAGAGAAAACTGAATGCAAAGTTGTAATTAAAGAAATTGATGCAAGCAAAAAAATGGGAGTCATTAGAACAGTCAGACAGGTTGATAGTACACTAGGCTTGGTACAAGCAAAAGAGTTAGTTGAATCCTTGCCTAAAGATTTGACTGCTAATATTCCTAGAGATGAAGCAGAAAAAATAAAGCAACAGCTTATTGAAGCAGGAGCAACCAAAGTGGAACTCGAGTAAGATGCTTAATTTAATATATTAACTTTGTATTGATGCAGCGCTTTTAGTTGGTTTGGGGTGTTTTAATGGTTGATTCTTCTTGTATGTGTGTTTCTGGTGCTTTTGTTCCTAGGATTTCTTATTCCAGGTCAATTGATTTAAAAGATTCTTTGTTAGACTTAGTTAAAGTTCAAAAAGAGTCATACAAATCATTTACTCCTGGAAATTGTGGTAATGAAAAGCTTGAATCTATCTTTCATTCAGTCTTTCCAGTAAATGACCCTTTGCATAGGGCTACTATTGAGTTTATAAGCTGTAGAATAGACAATCCTAAGTATGATGAGTCTGAATGTATAAAACGCGGCATAACTTTTTCTGCTCGAGTCATTGCTTTTATACGCCTTGTTGTTATGCAAGACGGTATCTCTCTTGATGAATATGGATCGATTAAAGAGAGTGGAGACCATTCTAAGCTTGCAACCGCTATAAAATTTATGGAGGAGCAGGAAGTCCACTTCTGTGAATTGCCGATGATGACTGATAAGGGCACTTTCATCATTAATGGTGTGGAAAAAGTCATCGTTTCACAAATGCATAGGTCCCCTGGTGTATTTTTTGATAGCGATAAGGGAAAAACTTACAACTCAGGTAAACTAATCTATTCTGCTAGAGTTATCCCCTATAGAGGTTCTTGGCTTGATATCGAGTTTGATGTTAAAGACCATTTGTATTTCCGTATTGATAGAAAAAGAAAATTACCAATCTCGGTTTTATTAAAGGCGTTGGGCCTATCAAATAATGATATACTTGACAGATTTTATGAAAAGATAAAGTATGTAAAATATAGGAACGGTTGGAAAGTGCCGTTCCTGCCTGATAGATTTAAGGGAGTTAGGTTACCTTTTGATTTAATGGATGTTGAAGGTAATGTGTTACTTAAGGCTAATGTTCGTATTACCTCAAGGCTAGCTAAAAAGCTGCATGACGATGGGTTAAAGGAATACCTAGTGCCTTTTGATTCTATATGCGGTTTATTTCTTGCAGAAGATTTAATAGATAGTATTAGCTCTACAAAAATTTTATCTGCTGGTGAGCCTATAAAGGTGGAGGACGTAAAAAAGCTTGAGTTACTATCTATAGGTGAAATATCAGTATTAAACATCGACAATCTATCTGTTGGACCTTATATATTAAATACACTTTTCCTAGATGAAAACATGTCTTATCAAGATGCACTATATGAAATATATAGAGTCTTGCGTCCTGGTGAAGTTCCTGTTTTAGAGATAGTAGAGGAGTTTTTTCATAATCTTTTCTTTAATCCTGAATATTACGACCTGTCTAACATTGGTAGGTTGAAGCTTAACTCTTACCTTGGGTTAAATTATGACGAGAATTTAACTGTTTTAACACATGAAGATATTATCAAAATTGTAAGAAAAATAGTACTGTTACGTGACGGTCAAGGATCCGTGGATGACATTGACCACTTAGGAAATAGAAGGGTAAGATCAGTTGGGGAATTCATAGAAAATCAGTTTAGAGCTGGGTTGCTAAAATTGGAACGTGTAATAATTGATTCCATGTCTACTTCTAGTTTAGACAAAGTTTCTCCATCTGATTTTATTAATCCGAAAGTATTAACTAATGTCTTAAGGGATTTCTTCAATTCTTCTCAATTATCCCAGTTTATGGACCAAACCAATCCATTATCTGAGATAACACATAAAAGAAGGCTGTCAGCGTTAGGTCCTGGCGGTTTAACGAGAGATCGTGCAGGATTTGAAGTGCGTGATGTTCATCCAACTCATTACGGAAGAATTTGCCCTATTGAAACTCCTGAAGGGCAAAATATAGGACTAATCAACAGTTTAGCTATATACGCACGTGTTAATAAATATGGTTTTATTGAAAGTCCTTATAGAAAAGTAGTTGATAGGGTCGTTACTGGCCAAATTGAGTATCTGTCTGCAATAGATGAAGGTTCATATTACATAGCTGATACCAGTGCAAAGCTTGACGAAAATAATCGCTTTGTCGATGACATGCTATACTGCAGATATGCTGGTAGTTTCGTTATGGTAGGTAGCGATCAAGTGAGCTACATTGACGTATCTCCTAAACAAATAATATCAGTTGCAGCCTCCTTAATCCCATTTTTAGAAAATGATGATGCCAATAGAGCATTAATGGGTTCAAACATGCAGCGTCAAGCTGTACCCCTATTGAAGCCTACAGCTCCTTTAGTTGCCACTGGTATGGAGTCTTTCGTGGCTTCTGGTTCTGGTGCTGTAGTTTTGGCAAAACGCGACGGCATAGTTGATAATTCTGATAGTAACTCTATAGTTATACGTGCTTTTGATGAAAAAAGGGTTAATTACCTGGGTGTGGATATTTATCATTTAAAGAAATTTCAACGTTCCAATCATAATACTTGTATTAACCAAAGACCATTAGTACGTGTAGGTGACTATGTTAAAGAGTGTGATGTGATAGCTGATGGACCTGCAATCAATAGTGGTGAGCTAGCACTTGGTAAAAATTTGCTGGTCGCTTTTATGTCTTGGCAGGGATATAATTTTGAAGATTCTATTATTATTTCCAGTGAAGTTGTTAAAAAAGATCTATTTACTTCTATCCATATAGAAGAATTCGAATGTGTCGTACATGACACTCCTTTAGGATCGGAAAAAATAACTCGTGCTATACCTGGTGTCAATGAAGAAAATTTATACCACTTGGATGATAGTGGTATAGTAAAAATTGGTACAAGAGTAGGTCCAGGCTATATTCTGGTGGGTAAAGTTACACCTAAACCTTCTCTTTCATTACCTCCTGAAACAAAATTATTAATGACGATTTTTGGTGAGAAGTCATTCGATTGTGCAGATACCTCTTTATATACATCTCCGGATATTGAAGGAACAGTAATTGATGTACGGGTCTTTACACGCAGGGGGGTTGAAGAGAACGAAAGGGGATTGCTTATTAAGCAAAAGGAAATGGGTGATTTAGAAAAAGAGCGAGATTATATAATTGACGTTACTAGCGAGTATTTCTATGACGAACTGAAGAAACTTCTTGTTCATTCTTGCTCTCAGGATCAAGAAAAACTTGATACTATTGAACGTGAACAATGGTGGGGTATAGGGTTAAAAAGTCGATCTATTTCTGAACAAGTTAAGATCTTAAAAAAAGATTTTGATGAAAAAGTATCAAATGTAGTCACACAGTTTAAGCAAAAAGTAGAAAAATTAGATGAAGGCTATGACCTACCTCAGGGTGTATCAATGTCAGTGAAAGTTTTTATTGCTGTGAAGCATAGTCTGCAGCCTGGAGATAAGATGGCCGGTAGACATGGAAACAAAGGTGTAATTTCCCGAGTTGTGCCAGTGGAAGATATGCCTCATTTAGAAGATGGTACTCCTGTTGATATTATTCTTAATCCTCTTGGTGTTCCATCAAGAATGAATGTGGGACAGATACTGGAAACTCATGTAGGTTGGGCTTGCAAAAAGTTAGGAGAAAAAGTAGGTGACATCCTTGATGGAATCAATAGAGCTAGAAGTACCTTCTGTAAGGAAGTTAGATCTCTCAGCAATGATGGTTTTGCAAATTTTGCAGCAGCGTATCTTGATAATAAAAAAATTGAGGCAGTTAGTGATAATGAAATAACAGCTTCTATTTTTAATATATCTGATAAAAATGCACTAAATGACGAGCTAAACGTGTTAGTGGAAAGTTATCTAAATTCTTGTAAAAGTGCATGCGATAATTTACGTAACTTCCTTATTGAAGTTTATAGCTGCGGTAGTGACATACCCATATGTAACAATATTCGTGAGATTAGTGATAGTAACTTGATTGAGTTTGCACATAAATTACGCGATGGCGTTCCTGTTGCTGCACCTGTATTTGAAGGTCCAAAAGATGAAAAAATAACAAAATTATTTGAGCTTGCTGGCTTGGATAACTCCGGACAAGCTGTATTGTATGACGGTTGCACCGGTGAAAAATTCGACCGTAAAGTTACGGTTGGTTACATGTACATGCTTAAGTTGCACCACCTGGTCGATGATAAAATCCATGCGCGTTCAGTAGGGCCTTATAGCTTGGTTACTCAACAACCTCTCGGAGGAAAATCCCATTTTGGTGGCCAGCGTTTTGGGGAAATGGAGTGTTGGGCATTGCAAGCCTACGGTGCTGCCTATACTTTACAAGAAATGTTAACTGTGAAATCTGATGACATCAATGGTAGGATCAAGATTTATGAGTCAATAATAAAAGGTGACAGTAATTTTGAGTGTGGAACTCCTGAATCTTTTAATGTGATGGTAAAAGAACTACGTTCTTTGTGTTTAAATGTAGCTTTAAAGCAAAATGGGGCAGTTATTGAAGACATATCTCATACTAATATTGCACAGTCTTTTGATAAGATTAGTATATCAATTGCTAGTCCTGAAAGTATTAAGTCTATGTCCTACGGTGAAATAAAAGATGTCTCAACTGCAAATTATCGTACATTTAAAGTTGAAAAAGGTGGATTATTTTGTCCTAAGGTTTTTGGTCCCGTCAATGACGATGAATGTCTATGTGGAAAATACAAAAAAAGAAGACACAGAGGTCGCATATGTGAAAAGTGCGGAGTGGAAGTTACATCTTCTAAAGTAAGAAGAGAGAGGATGGGTCATATAGAGCTTGCATCTCCTGTTGCTCATATATGGTTTTTAAAGTCACTTCCTTCAAGGATTGGAGCGTTATTAGATATGTCTCTAAGAGATATTGAGAATATTTTATATAGCGATAATTATATTGTAATAGATCCTCTTATTTCTCCTTTTGAAAAAGGTGAGATTATCAGTGAAAAAGCTTACAATGAAGCTAAAGATAGCTATGGAACTGATAGCTTCGTAGCTATGCAAGGTGTTGAGGCTGTAAGAGAGTTGCTAACCAGTCTTGATCTACACGAAATTAGAAAAAATCTAAGACTGGAATTAGAATCTGTTGCCTCTGAAATAAGAAGAAAGAAAATTATAAAGAGATTACGTATTATTGAAAACTTTATCAAATCAGGGAACAGACCTGAGTGGATGATACTCACGGCTATACCTATTTTACCACCTGATTTGCGTCCTTTAGTATCGCTTGAAAGTGGTCGTCCTGCAGTTTCTGATTTGAATCATCATTATAGAACTATTATTAATAGAAATAACAGGTTGAGGAAACTATTAAGTTTGAATCCTCCTGAAATTATGATTCGTAACGAAAAAAGGATGTTACAAGAAGCAGTTGATTCTCTTTTTGATAATAGCCGTCGTAATACTCTAGCAAATAAAGCTGGTACTGTTGGATATAAAAAATCTATTAGCGATATGCTAAAAGGAAAACAAGGTCGTTTTCGTCAGAATCTACTAGGAAAAAGAGTGGACTACTCTGGGCGCTCCGTAATAGTTGTTGGTCCAACTTTAAAGTTAAATCAGTGTGGGCTACCAAAAAGAATGGCTCTTGAATTATTTAAGCCTTTTATTTACTCAAAACTTAAGATGTATGGTATGGCTCCAACTATTAAGTTTGCTAGTAAGCTAATAAGGGCAGAAAAACCAGAAGTTTGGGATATGCTTGAAGAGGTAATAAAGGAACATCCTGTTTTGCTAAATAGAGCACCTACTTTACATAGGCTTGGCATCCAGGCTTTTGAGCCGATCCTTATTGAAGGTAAAGCAATACAGCTTCATCCGCTTGTCTGTACAGCGTTTAATGCTGACTTTGATGGCGACCAAATGGCAGTACACATACCGATTTCATTAGAAGCTCAACTTGAAGCTAGAGTGTTGATGATGTCAACTAATAATGTTTTAAGCCCTTCTAATGGCAGGCCAATTATAGTTCCTAGTAAGGATATAATACTTGGCATATACTACTTAACTTTACAAGGGCAAATCGATAAGGAAGATGATTTGCCGTTTTTAAGTACTTTTGGTGAAGTTGAACATTCTTTAAGTAATGGTATTTTACATATTCATTCCAGTATGAAGTATAGGATAGAATATACGAGTAGTAACGGTGAAATTTGCTATAAAACCATTTGCACAACTCCTGGCCGCTTAATATTATGGCAGATCTTTCCTAAACATGAGAATTTGAGCTTTGATCTTGTGAATCAGGTATTAACAGTCAAGGAAGTAACTAATATAGTTGATTTAGTATATCGCAATTGCGGTCAAAGTGCTACGGTGGAATTTTCTGATAAATTAATGGTACTTGGCTTTGAATATGCTACATTTTCTGGCACTTCTTTTAGTCGGTGTGACCTGGTTATACCTGAAACTAAAGCTACACATGTTGATCATGCAAGGGATGAAATTAAGAGATTCTCTATGCAATATCAAGATGGACTAATCACTAGAAGTGAGAGGTATAACAAAGTTATAGATGAATGGTCTAAGTGTACGGATATGATAGCCAATGATATGTTAAAGGCGATATCCGTATACAACGAAAATAGCAAGTATAATTCAGTGTATATGATGGTTAACTCTGGTGCAAGGGGTTCTACTTCACAGATGAAACAGCTAGCTGGAATGCGAGGGCTCATGACCAAACCTTCTGGTGAAATTATAGAAACACCTATAATATCTAACTTCCGCGAAGGGTTAAACGTATTTGAGTACTTCAACTCTACTCATGGTGCGCGTAAAGGCCTTGCTGACACTGCGCTTAAAACTGCAAACTCTGGATACTTAACTCGTCGTTTAGTTGATGTATCTCAAAATTGCATAGTTACAAAACATGACTGTCAAACCAAAAATGGTCTCATTGTGAGAGCCACAGTCGAAGGGAGTACCATAGTTGCATCTCTAGAAAGTGTTGTGCTTGGTAGGACAGCTGCAAATGATATATATAACCCAGTGACAAAAGAATTATTAGTGAAAGCAGGGGAATTAATTGATGAGAGTAAGGTAAAGCAAATTAACATTGCAGGTCTTGACGCTGTAAAAATTAGATCACCTTTAACCTGTGAAATGAGTCCTGGTGTGTGTGCTCTGTGCTATGGAAGGGATCTTGCAACTGGCAGAATTGTTTCAATAAGCGAAGCAGTTGGTGTGATAGCTGCTCAGTCTGTTGGAGAGCCAGGTACTCAGTTAACGATGCGTACCTTCCATATAGGTGGAGTAATGACTAGAGGTGTTGAATCTTCAAATATTATAGCTTCTATTAATGCTAGAATAAAATTAAACAACAGTAATATAATTATAGACAAAAACGGAGATAAAATTGTAATAAGTCGTGCTTGTGAAGTTGTATTGATTGATAGTCTCGGTAGTGAAAAATTGAGGCATAATGTACCTTATGGTGCCAAACTTTGCGTAGATGAAGGCCGGTCAGTAAAAATTGGCGATAAAGTTGCAGAATGGGATCCTTATACATTGCCTATTATCACGGAGAAAACTGGTACAGTATCTTATCAAGATCTAAAAGATGGAGTGTCAATCACTGAGGTTATGGATGAATCTACAGGAATATCGAGTAAGGTAGTAAAGGATTGGAAATTGCACTCTGGTGGAGCTAATTTACGTCCTCGTATAGTACTACTTGATGATAATGGTGAAGTAATGACACTCGCAAGTGGCGTTGAAGCATGTTATTTTATACCAATTGGTGCAGTACTCAATGTACAAGATGGTCAGAAGGTTCATGCAGGTGATATCATTACAAGAACGCCAAGGGAATCAGTCAAAACTCGTGATATTACTGGTGGTTTACCAAGAGTCATAGAGTTGTTTGAAGCGCGTCGTCCTAGGGAGCATGCTATTGTTAGCGAAGTAGATGGTTATGTAACATTCTCTGAGAAAGATCGGAGAGGAAAACGTAGTATATTGGTTAAACCTGTCGATGAACAGATTTCTCCAGTTGAGTACTTGGTACCAAGAAGCAAGCATGTAATAGTCAATGAAGGTGATTTTGTGCGTAAAGGTGATTTGTTAATGGACGGTGATCCTGATCTCCATGATATCTTGCGTGTACTTGGACTAGAAGCTTTAGCGCACTATATGATTTCTGAAATACAGCAAGTTTACAGATTGCAGGGTGTCCGTATAGACAACAAACATTTAGAAGTGATATTAAAACAAATGTTGCAAAAAGTAGAAATTACTGATCCTGGTGATACTATGTACTTGATCGGAGAAAGTATTGACAAGCTGGAAGTTGATAGGGAAAATAACGCTATGAATAATTCTGGTAAACGACCTGCTGGTTATCTTCCTATCTTGCAGGGCATTACGAGAGCGAGCCTTGAGACTAATTCCTTTATTTCTGCTGCCTCTTTCCAAGAGACAACGAAAGTGCTGACAGAAGCGGCGTTTTGTGGCAAGGAAGATTCTTTAAGTGGATTAAAAGAAAATGTCATAGTAGGAAGGCTAATTCCTGCCGGTACAGGTCTGATTATGAGCAAAATCAGGGCACTTTCACTTTGTGATGATATAGATAAATATGAAAAATATTTTGATATTGAAACTTATGACGAGAAATTGTTAGGAAGTAATAGTTGTCATTCACATTCTAGTGAGAAAGAAAGTGTAGTAGCAACACATTACGATCAGCCAAACTAGTAAGAATAGCGTTTAAGCGCCTACGGCTGTGAGAATGTTATGTATGGTATTTTAGCTATACAGGCGTGAGAGACAGAAGGTTTTGAAAAGGGTTTAGCCTCATCATTAGACTTCTTACATAACAAACTTTTGTTGGACAAAAAAAGAAACCCCTTGACAACCCCCGCCAATCCTATTATTATAGCAATTAGGGTATTTCTGACTCAAAACTTGTTTTTGACCTGCGCAGGATCAATGACAAAAATTTAGTAAAAAACTTAAGGTATTTATTGGCGGATTATACAAATTATTGGGGCTGCATGTCTTTTAAATTTTTTCATATGCAGCCAAATCGCGCTTAAACTAAGCGTCAGCACATTATTACAGCGCCAAGTTACAGTATTATAGGGTCAAAACTCGCACCATGGGGATTCTTTTGCCTTTTTTTTGATTCGTTAAATTTTTTAATATTTAGATTAGTTACAATCTGGCCAGCGCGTAACGCT
>NZ_JAAXCS010000034.1:0-12246 GCF_013309895.1 Wolbachia endosymbiont of Atemnus politus
ACCTAATGTTGTGCCTACTGTTACTAATAGTGGTGAAGGCAATAGTACCCCTACTTCTCCTGTTGGTAACGGTGCACCAACATCTACTAATGATGTAATACCAGAGCCTGCAGCTCAAATATTATCTTCTGATCCATCAATACCAGAGGGATTAAAGGGGGTAAAACCTGGGGAAGATGCCAACTCTGATAGTGCATATTCTAGCTATAATAACTATCCAGCTTCTACTCCACCTTCTACTCCAGTAAGAAAGACATGTAGTTCGTCTGAATTCTAGCTGTGGAATATATCTTGAGCTAACATGGTTAGAGCTCATACCAAACTCTCCATCTTGTATTGAAGGTCGGATGCAACACGATATACTCTGTTTGGTGAGGTGATTTTGTTTTCTATGCCAAAAGTGATGCCTTCAATTATTGCTGCAAGCACTTTTTCAAGGTCTGCTCCAGGAACGCGGTGTTCACGCGACATTTATCGCCAGAATTGAGTATTCTTATCGCAGCAGTTCTATTAGTCACGCCCCAACTAACTGTGGTTGGGGTATGAATGTCTGGATATTGGAATCTTAAATATGAATCATCATTTGGGGCAAAAACTAACATGTGTTTTTTTTTATCATAGCGCTTAATCCACCAATACTATGAATCAAGTAATCACTATACTTTTGTTAGCGGCTGTAAAATAAGCTGCTGTTGTTTGAATACACCAGATTAACATGCACATTTAATGCACTGCCAGCTCTATCTAAGAAGGGTTTTGCTTTGATGGAAGCATTCCCACCAAGTTTTTGTGCTGTTTCAGTAATTAATTCTTTTACTAACTCAAAATGCTCGATTAAGTTATTAGAATTGGTGTAACAACCACTTTTTATCTCATATTGATGTATGGAACTCTCTTTCTCACAGAAAAATCCAAGTGAAGCTATTTTGTCTTTAACGCTACTGAGAAATAAGTACTCTTTTTCTTTTCTTTCAATATAAAATTCTAGCTCGATACCAAATTTAGCACGACAATTTAAATTGCTTAACATAATCATAGATTTATTTCAGTAAATTTATATTAGATTAGCTATATTTATATGAGCACTTTACTTTTTTGCCAATAAATTTAATATCTTATTTAATACATAATATATATATATATTTTTTAGCACACTGCTAACCCTTAAGGCAAGCGAAGTTTCATTTGTTGAAAGAAAAATGATCAATTTTAGTGCTTTTATACCCTTTACAACTCATCAAAAATTATCATAATTTTGAGTGTATATTAAATGGTGTTACCTTTTCACTTTGCAGCAAGCTATTGATTATCTTATGTTTTTCTAACTATTGCTTTTTTTCTTGGTGTTGTGTATGAGCTTGATTATCTCTAAGGTTCCTGCTATCTTTTTTGACCAAATTGTTACAGTAATGGATAACAATGTTGCTTTGGATAAAATCCAATATTGCCTTTATAATCTTTATGGAGAGGCAACGTATAATATTTGGCTGAGTTCACTTAGATTCGTCAGTATTGTCAATGGAGAAGTTTTACTATCTGTGCCAACAAGATTTATAAAAGAGTGGATTACAATTCACTATAGAAAAGATACTGTCATTATGGCAAGATGAAGATAAAAGCATACGTTTTGTTGATATTCAAGTAACTGGAGAGAAGGATTTGAGTCCTAATACTATGACAAATAAAAACAAGAAGGAAAGTAATCATAGTCTTGGTTCGCCGCTGGATCCAAGATTTACCTTTGATAATTTTGTAGTAGGAAAGCCAAATGAGTTGGCGTTTACAGCTGCGAGACGTGTAGCAGAGTCTATAGATCCAATACCAGGTAGCAATCCTCTGTTTCTATATTCTCCGTCGGAAAAAAGAAAAGTGGCATATTTATCAGCAGAAAAATTCATGTACCAATATATTACAGCGCTACGAAGCAAAGATATTATGTTATTCAAAGAACAATTTAGATCAGTAGATGTATTGATGGTAGATGATGTGCAATTTATCAGTGGTAAAGATAGTACTCAAGAGACGAGTTTTTCACACTTTTAATGCATTGATAGACCAAAATAAGCAATTAGTTATATCAGCTGATAGATCTCCTAGTGATCTTGATGGATTAGAAGAAAGAATAAAGTCGCGGCTTGGTTGGGGATTGGTAGCAGGTATTAATGAAACGACTTTCGAGTTAAGGCTTGGTATATTGCTGGTCAAAGTGGAGCAAATGAATATGTATGTTACAGATGATGTCCTAGAGTTTTTGGCAAGGAACATAAAATCTAATATAAGAGAATTAGAAGGAGCATTAAATAAGGTTGCCCATACTTCATTAATTGGAAGAAGTATGACAGTAGAATCGGATAGTGAAACTCTAGCAGATCTTCTTAGATCGAATCATAAACCAATTACAATAGCAGAAATACAAAAGAAAATAGCCGAGTTTTTTAATATAAAAGTTACAGATATGCACTCCAATAGAAGGCTCCGCTGTCTTGTAAGACCGAGGCAAATAGCTATGTATTTCGCTAAGAAATTTACACAGAAAAGCCTGCCAGATATTGGAAGAAGCTTTGGTGACAGGGACCATGCTACTGTTATACATGCGGTGAAACAATTATAAAATTTTATAAAAAATGACTCAAATTTTGCTGATGAAATTAATCAGTTAAGAAAAATGTTTAGGCAGAGACACAGGCTGAAACGGTAGTAGACTTCCATACTATAGCTAACTAAGGTAATTTTTGAAAGACAAAATCGAATTAATATCAGGCTTGGCAGTACTTTTCTTACTTAAACTTCTCAATTGGATTTAAATCTGGCGAGGCCCCCTCCTGTTATCCCAGTGCTCCTCCTCTTGTCATCCCACCTCAATGGTGTCATCCCAGTACTGGGATCCAGTAAACTTAATTTTAACCAAATAATAAAGGCTGGATCAAGTGCTGAAATGAAATCTATTTTGAATTGTTTTAGATTGAGAAAATATTTAAGAAATTTACCAAACGAAAAAAGGGCAAAAGAATCCCCGTGGGTGGCTAGTTATTTAAATTTAGCTTTCAAACATGGCGTTCTCTTATTCTAAACGTCTAATAACTGCGACTCAGTTGCCTTTGAAGTCTCAATTATAAACGTTAAGAAATTTACTAAACAGAAAAAAGACAAAAGAAACCTAGGGCAGCTAGTTATTCACTATCATTTTATCAGTTGGCGTTTTTTAATGTTTTTAAGCGCCCAAATAGGCACAATTTACAGCACTAGTCGGTAATGTAGACAACAATGTAAAAGACATGAGGTGCACATAATGCAAAAAATTAAAAATGAAACGCTCTGTACAGAGAAGATAAATAATTAGCTTCATTTTTATTGTAAGGAGATTGGTGGGGGTTGTCAAGGGGTTTTTATGATTCTATATGTGCTGCTAAATTATTATGTAAAATGATAGTCCAAGTATAGGGGTTCAAAACCTTTACTTCGTAATTTCTTTAGTATATTCTATTAATAACTTTACAGATATATTATGAGAGATTGCAAATATAAATACTGTTGCACTTAAGGGCATTAATATAGTAAATGTTAATGCCCAAATTCACATGGCAAATAGCGTCCTTGCCTTTAATATTGTTGGATTGCTGGATAAAACTGTTTCAAAATCCAAAGAGGGCATCAGAGAAGCACTAAACTCAATTAATCTACTGCTTCCTCCAAAAAGAATCACAATTAATCTTTCTCCTGCAGATTTGCTGAAAGAAGTCAGCCACTATGATTTGGCCATTGCTATTGGACTGCTTGTTGCAATAAACGTTATACCAGTTGAAAAAGTTCAGCCTTACATCATTATGGGTGAAATTGCCCTTGACAGCAGGGTTATTTCAGTTTCAGGAGTTTTGACAGCAGTAATCAATGCAAAACAGAAAAACAAAGGAATAATCTGCCCAAGGAGCAATGGAGTAGAGGCTTCATGGGTAAAGAATGTTTCAATTTTGCCTCAAGAGAAGTTGACCGATATTATTAGAAATTTCAAGGGTGAGAAGTCAATTGAGCCGGTGATTTTTAATAAACCGAAAGAAAAAGATCAGTACCAGATATGAAGGATATCAAAAGCCAAGTTGTAGAAAAAGAGCGGATGAAATTGCAGCAGCAGGCGGACATAACATGCTTCTTGTTGGACCTCCAGGCACTGGAAATCAATGCTTGCCAAACGGTTTATAGGGCTACTGCCTGATTTAACTGAGCAGGAGATGATCGAAGTGAATATTATTTCCAGAATAACGCAAGCTGGCAATGAAATATTCAAGATTAACCGTCCCTTTCGTGAACCTCATCATTCATGTTCCATGCCAGCAATGATAAGAGTAGGAAAAAATGCAAAGCCTGGAGAAATCACCATGGCTCATAATGGGGTGTTATTTCTTGATGAATTGCCTAAATTTCCAAGACTCGTGCTTGATTCTCTTCACCAACCACTTGACTCGACACCAACCAATTGGGAAATGCAAGCAGGTCATGCAACAATTCTCCACGGTGTGGCATAGATTATAGGAATAAAATATCAGGACCATTGCTTGATAGAATAAATATATGCATTGAAATGCCAACCGTCAGCATACTTTCTCTGGAAATAGGGGAGAGCACTAGAAGTATAAGAGAAAAAGCAATAGCAGCAAGAAAAATTCAAGCTGAGCGCCACAGTAAATTAAGTGTTAGTTGTAATTCAGAAGTAAGTGGTGAAGCATTAGATAAATTCACTAAGCCAGATCAAGCAGGGTTGGGGTTACTGAAATACGTGCTAAAAGAAAACTACATTTCCAATCGGGGGTACACACGCGTATTAAGAGTTGCAAGAACCATTGCAGACCTTGCAAAAAGTGAAGAGGTGAAGAGAGCGCACATCGCTGAAGCGCTCAATTACAGAATAACAATGTATTAATAAATAATTTTTTTTTTGACAGGTAATTTTTTTTACTATATATTTTCTCAGTGAAATTTTAATATTCTATTGTAAGGAGTAGAGTCATGGCTTTAACAGGTTATAAATATCAAAAAAGGGATGGTCTTTTTTCTGCCATTTCTAAGGGATATCAACAAGCTGACGATCACTGGGGAATTCTAGATGCTACTAGTGGGCTTGGTCAATAAGTGATTAATAATAAATTAAAAATCACAGGAATTGTTCTTGTACTTTCAGCAGTAGCTCTTACAGCTACTTATTTTATGAATCCAGCTTATGCAGCTTTTGTTGATACAACTGGAGCAAAAGTTGCAACGTTTGTTGGTCCTGCCATTACTAGGTTATCCGCACTTGCGGTTGCTTGTGGTTGCCCACTGGCAGCTAGCTTGATAATTGCTGTTTCAGTGGTAACTTTAATGGCTGCACCTGTGCTTGCATAAAAGAATAGTAATAAAGCAGACATAATTGAGGAAGCACGTTAGTTGCTTGAAGGTGAAAAACCAGAAAGCAAGATAAATGAGCTGAAGCAAGTATTTGGGCTGGGTTCAAAACAAACACAATCAACATAGCATAAGGAAAAATAAGATAGTTCCAAAAGTAAAGGGATAGGTTTCTATCACTTTTAATAAACGTTTTCTATTTTTTGAGTTGTACAGTAACACTACCTGGATATCTATTGATGGTGCTTATAATGTTAAGTATAAGTAAATCTTATTTACTCTAGAAGTGAAAATAGAAGTCTATAGAAGTGAAAAGTGTTTACATACTGCTAAAAAATCAGTAACTTATTATCAAGTGAATTCGCTAAGTTTGAGTAATTTAAATGTCTATAGACCTTAGTCTGCCAGAATTACCTGTGTTACACCCAAGGATTACTGTTATAGGCGTTGGCGGTGCTGGTGGGAATGCTGTGAACAACATGATTCAATCCAATTTGCAGGGAGTGAATTATGTTGTAGCAAATAATGATGCTCAAGCGCTAGAGAAGTCATTATGTGATAAAAAAAATTCAGCTGGGTAATTAACTTAACTAAAGGGCTTGGTGCTGGTGCTTTTCCTGATGTTGGCAAAGGTGCGGCAGAAGAATCAATTGATGAAATTATGGAGCCTATAAAAGATAGTCATATGCTCTTCATCACGGCAGGAATGGGTGGTGCTACTGGAACAGGTGCAGCACTAGTAATTGCAAAAGCGGCAAGAGAAGCGAGGGCTGCAGTTAAAGATAAAATATCGAAAGAAAAAAATATATTAACTGTTGGAGTTGTAACCAAGCCATTCGGTTTTGAAGGCGTGCGCCGTATGCGCATTGCGGAATTCAGGCTTGAAAAGCTATAAAAATACGTAGATACGCTCATTGTTATTCCAAATCAGTATTTATTTAGAATTTCTAATGAAAAAACTACATTTTTTGATCCATTTAAACTCGCTGATAATGTTCTGCATATCGGTATCAGAGGGGTGGCTTTTTTGATGGTAATGCCAGGGCTCATTAACCTTGATTTTGCTGATATAGAAACAGTAATGAGCGAGATGGGTAAGGCGATGATTGGTACTGGAGAGGCTGAAGGAGAAGATAGAGCAATCAGTGCTGCAGAAGCTGCAATATCTAATCCATTGCTCGATAACGTGTCAATGAATGGTGCGCAAGGGATACTGATTAACATTACCGGTGGCGGAGACATGACTCTATTTGAAGTTGATGCGCAGCAAATAGAGTGCGTGAAGAAGTGAATGAAATTGCAAATATAATATTTGGTGCTACCTTTGATCAAGGGATGGAAGGCAAAGTTAGGGTCTCTGTTCTTGCAACTGGTATCGATAATAGCGTTATCCGTGATGACAGGTCAGAAACTTCGTCTGTGAATCAAAGCTAGACTTCAGAATAAGAAAAGTTCAAGTGGTCAAACTCCGGTACCGGAAACAAAGCCAGATGAGCAAGTAAGTAAGGGGATAAAATGGAGTAGCAATATCTATGATATACCAGCTTACTTAAGAAGAAAAAAATAATGCAATTTTGGCTACTCAAGTCAGAACCAAATGAATATTCATGGCAAAAGATGGAAAAGGAGAAGACAGTTGAGTGGGATGGTGTATGCAACTAACAAGCTCAAAGTCATATGAAAGCTATGAAGTTAGGCGATTTTGCGTTCTTTTACCATACAAGTAAAGAAAAAGCTATATTTGGAATAGTTGAAGTCTTTAAAGAATATTATCGTGTTAACGATTCCAAGTTTGGATTGGTAGGTGTAGAACTTTCCAAGTCTTTAAGTAATCAAGTGACGTTGAGTGATATTAAAAACTTTTAAAAAATATGACCATATTAAAACAACCACGTTTATCAGTTTCTCCAGTCTCAGAAGACGAATGAGACGGATGAGTGATGTTAGAAGTAAATTTTCTTGATGGAAGATGGTATAGCATTATAGAGGATCCAGAGAGATTTGTATCAAACATTATAAGCGTTTCTCTTCAAGAATTAAAGATAGACCACTATGAACCAAGTATATCAGTGGTTCTGGCTGATGATAATTTGATATATCAACTTATATTTAAAATTTATATTTAAAATTTAGAAAAATGGATAAACCAACTAGCGTGTTATCATTTCAGTGTGAGCAACTATATAACGAGTGCGATTTGGGAGACATAGCGATTTCAATAGACACAATACAAAAAGAGTCAGATGAGTACCGTATACCCATCATGGATCACATTGCACATATGTTAGTGTATGGGTTGCTCCATTTACTTGAGTTTGATCATCAAAAAGAAGAGGAGGAAATTATAATGGAAAATCTAGAATGCAAAATTTTAGCTTTGCTTGATGTACCCAATTAAAAGGAAAAGTATAGAAGATAGTGCCAAAATATGTTATCTACAAAATAAAAGAATTTTTACGATAAAAGGAAAATGACAGGGTTCAATTTTCTCTGCCGAAGAATTCTAAAATTAATGAAAAGGGCAAAGTCTACCCTGTTCCTGCTAAAGTAAAAAATGTCAGAAGATTTCAAATTTACCGTTGGTCCGCTGATGACGAGAAATATCCTAGAATAGACACATTTTTCATTGATATGGATAATTGTGACCCTATGGTACTCGATGCATTGATAAAGATAAAGGATGAAATAGATTCGACCTTAACTTTCAGACGTTTTTGTAGAGAAGGAATATGTGGATCTTGCGCTATATATATATGAATATTGATGGAACCAATACTCTAGCATGCACTAAATCTATACACAATATAAAAGGTGATATAAAAGTATATCCGTTACCTCATATGTATTTAATAAAAGACCTAGTCTCAGACTTGAGTCAATTCTATGAGCAATATAAGTCAATTAACCCTTGGTTACAAGCAGGTAAGCCTGACTTACCAAACCAAGAGTATTCACAATATCCTGAGGATAGAAAAAAACTGGATGGCCTTTCTGATTGTATATTATGTGCCTGCTGTTCGACTAGCTGTCCAAGCTATTGGTGTAACAGTGTTAAATTTTTAGGGCCAGCAATACTGCTACAGGCTTACAGATGGATCGCTGATAGCCGTGATTACAAGACGGGTGAAAGACTTGATGCCTTAAATGACCCATTTAAGTTGTTTCGTTGTCATACAATAATGAATTGTACAAAAACCTGTCCTAAAGGGCTTAATCCAGCGAGGGCAATAGAAAAAGTAAAGCAGCTTATGGTAGAGAGGGGAGAAGTTTGAATACTAACTCTTGCACTCCTCGTATGAAAAGAGTAACCCTTCTGAAGCATAGGGTATTATTAATATTCTAAACACCTTTCCATTTGTGAAGTGGATTGTACCATTATATGGTCCAAGTAATTTTTTGAACATCTCATGCCTTTGGCTACTGATGATTTGAAAATCCTCTTTTTCTAAAAGCTTTTTAGATTCAAATAGGTAAATCATAACCTCGTGATAAGTTGGACAAGATGCCAAAAACTTTGTATCAAATTGAAAGGTTTTTATAAAGGCATTATTATAAAACTTCAGTTTCTGGGTTTTACTATATATTGCGATAGCAATTGGCAACTCCTCAAAAAAACTTTGCTGTGCAGCTAAATAACTAATCCAGCACGTAACTTCTCTGCATCGCTAACATCTTTTCCATATATTACCGTGCCATCAGAATTTCGCATTGGAATTTTGATAAAATCAAAAACCTTGCGTTCATTCCTGTAAGTTAACACATGTTTTCCTGATTTTGTATTGCGCACACTACTAGCAACAGCTAATCTCTGAGAGCCATTTATATATTTATCATAAAACAAATTATAAAACTTTACTTTTTTATTTTCATTATATTTTAGTACTGGAAACGGCAAAGAGTGGAAATTATTCCTATATTTCTCTATTTTTCGTTTAAGCTTATTATTTTTCAACTCAAGTTCGTTAGATTTTATCTTATATTCTGAGATGTTTCTTATCCATAGCAGTACACCAATCACTTCGTTAGAATCATCTATTATGCTTCTGCCATAACATATGCACTAAACCTCACCATCCTTTGACTTTAGATCCAGAGTAAAAGATTTGTTTATTTTCTTTGCCTCAGTGAAATTTTTAATTAAGCGTTCTGACTGCTCAAAGAAATTTACAAACTCATTAAATGAGTAAAAAACTGTATTGAGCAATATCAGTAGGTTGGGAGAAAACTTTTCTATACGTTTTTTTGCATCCCAAATATAAAATCCATCATCTACAGTATCGATTAAATTATTTATTATGATATTTTGATGTGTTGTAGGCTCTTAATTTTATTATCCACTTTCAATTTAGAGTGAGAGAGAAAGAATAATATTAAAATTAATAATAAAACAACTTCATACAAAAAAACACATAATACTTTTATAAAACAGACATAAAAATTTATAACTGCTCAGTAAGGGTATGTATAAGTTACGCTGAAAAAGTGTGCAAGTAAAGATTGCCTAATATCTGAAAGCCCAATCATTTATAAAGGTTGACAGAAGGTTTCATACAATGTGCTACTACATATTTACATTGAAGCTGCTGGATTATCTTGATTCTTTCTAAAACCATTTGGCTACCTATTCCACGATTTCTATGAATTGGTAAAACTCCATCACTGTAGAAACCAGCTACGCTGTTTTGAATGTAAAAGCCGCATGTTCCAACAATTTCGTTGTTTAGCGTTATGAGAAAAAATCTTAATTCTGAGTTTTTATCATCATAATTTGATAATCCGCGGAGAAATGTACTGACAATCCCAACATTATGATGAAAAATTCCAGAGGTACATAAATCTAATTGTTCCAAGAGATTGCTACTATTTACAGCATTCAACTTCAAGTCCGGAACAGCGTCAGCAGATAAAAAGTAATTTTTAATGTTAAGTAAAACTTTTTTGGGTGTATATTAACGTGTTTAACCTCATTCTTTTCAAAGATGCTCTTTGTCTTCGTATGCGAATTCATTACCCATGTTTCTTCTATATTCCTTGCTTTAAGGTTTTGAGAATATAATGTTATCAAATTCATTGTGCACTTCCCACTGAGATAAATTTGCTGCGTACAGTATGTAATCCTTTAGATTTTGAGTAACCAAGCTTGAATAGTAAATTTTCTTATCCTGCATACACAGATAATAAGCAATAAAGGGCCCCTATAAGAACACACGCTAAAATTGCAGCTATAATATTATCTAGCATAACACCTAGAGGACCTTCGATATTTTTGTCGATTAAATTTATAGACCACGCTTTTATTATATCAAATAACCTAAAAGAAAAAAGCATAACAGCAATAAAGGACAATTCATTTCTTGGTTTAGCAGCACCGAAATTAAAAATATTGTCAGGAATTGGCCAACTACCTCATCAATTACTACCTCTTTTGGCTTGTGTGAAGTCTGGTAATGTTTTATGTAGTTATCTATGGACCATACTTCAATCAAGAATAAGAAAATAATAGTTGCTGCACCTAAAATTCTGTTACTTAGTATTATAGGAACAATTGGATAAGAAGCTAAACTACCCATAGTACCTGGCATTTTTTTACTCTGCCAGACAGCCACCATGTTGATATCAATTTATGTAAAAATTTCACAATTCACCAAGTACAAACTAACTTACAAGAACAGAAATAGCATCTTCTATAGAGGCATTTTCATACAATAATCTGTAAACCGCTTCACATACGGACATTTTTATCTCAACTTTTCAGCTAAATAGAATGCAGATTGAACAGTGCTAAAACCTTCAACTACTGACTTACCTTCTGATAAAATCTGCTGAATGTCAAAGCTATTAATACTACTACCTATTTTGACCCCAAAGGTCAGATTTCTTGAATTCAAAAATGTGCATGTCAGGATTAAATCGCCCAAACATGCTGGCCCAAGTAACGTATCTATATCCATATTACTGTTGTGGTTTTTTGCTAAATACAAAGCCTTCATTTCATTCATACTCTTTGCTATCAGTGCTGCGTGAGCATTATATCCAACTTTTTTACCTAAAACAATTTCGCACGCTATAGCAAAAACGTTTTTTAATGCTGCACAAATCTGTACTCCTATAACATCGCTACTAAAGTACAGTTTAATGTTCTCTTGCTGTAGCTCTGACATTAGTTTTGAACCTAGTGTGTCATTTTGACATGCGAGAACCATTGAATAGGGCAATTTTTTTGCAACTTCTATAGCAAAACTAGGACCTGAAAAAATAGAAACAGGGTTGTTCGGTAAAACTTCACTTAATATTTCACTGGGTAGTTTTAAAATGTAGATCTTTCAATTCCTTTTACAGGCTAAAATTATTGCTACCTCCCTTGTTAGGTTGCAATTATGCGACCGCTCACACACCTCTCGAAGAGACTGAGTTGGAATAGCAAGGATTGTTGTTGAAGTATTAATTGTTTCTTCAATTGCCAATTTTACTTACACATTATCAGAATTCGACAACCGGGTAGCTTTTCATTTTCTCTTTTCCCATTAATTTATTCAAATGTAGCTTCATTGCGCGTCCACAAAACCAATTTCTCACTGCTTAATGAAATTGCAATCGCTGTACCCCATGCACCAGCACCTAAAATTGATATTGTCACACAATGTTCCTAAAAGCATTACTTATACTTTAGAACTGTAGAAATTAAAATATAATAATGTACAAAATAGTTAAATATTTATTAACCTAAATATTATAAATAAATAATTATATTAACCTAAATATGTCCATTATTAGTAGTTTTGATCATTTGTTAATAAAAGTTTGATTTGTTACTTTCCTTGGTTATATACACTCTAAGACAAAAAAAAAACGACGCACCAAGAAAGAGTT
>NZ_JAAXCS010000035.1:0-12011 GCF_013309895.1 Wolbachia endosymbiont of Atemnus politus
ATTTCTCTCTTAAATCTACACTGTATGCCACTATTTACCTCATATTTCATCAATCCCATATTATACCTTTATCATTTGCTTTAGGAAGTACTATAAAAGGCGTGCTTAAAATTCACAATACCAGCATGAACCTCAGGTTGTATTTTTTCTGAAAATTGCGGAGTGCTAAATAAACTGTGTCAAACCGAGAAATAAAGTAATAAATTGATATAAAAAATGGAGGTTTGACAATGAGTCAAAAAATAGCAAACAGAACTACCGGATTGGTAGATTATAAAGAATTTGACCTTACCCAGAAAAAGTGGAGAGAAAGTTTGGAATGTTTTTTTACGAAAAGAATAAATTGTTCTGGAATGCAATACTTAATTGTACTAGACAGCTGACACTAAGAGTAAGTAAGTTATAAAATAATAGAAATAAGGAGTGTTAGATATATGAGCAAACAAAAATACTAAAACCAAAACTAGAGAAAACAACTGGGAAATGTGTCCCAAGCATGTAAAGTGATGGAGAGATACATTTTATAGATTCAAGGAACTATATGAAAATGGAGGAGAAACATGAAATAAGTAATAAAAAACCTCTGTTAGCTAATAGGGTCTCCGAAGACATAGAAAGAGCGATAATTAGTACAGCTACGGAATTTCCAGCATATGGCCAAGAAAGAGCTGCAAATGAACTAAGAAAAAGAGGATTTCTCAAGGAGGATGTATGGCTTAGAAATGACCTTGAGACTTTAAAAAAGAGACTTAAGGCACTGGAAGCAAAAATAGCTCAAAATTTTAACAGAAGAACAACTTGCAGCTTTATAAAAAGCAAAAGAACAAATCTTGGTGAAATTGATACCCAGGTTATTTAGGCTCTCAAGATACCTATTATGTAGGTAATATTAAAGGTATAGGAAGAGCAGACTTTTGTTGATACTTATTCTCGGGTTGCATTTGCCAAACTCTACAAAGATAAAACAGCAATTACTGCTGCTGATTTACTAAACGACAGAATGGCTTTTTTGATGAGCAAAACGTGCGATTATTACGTGTTCTTACAGATCGAGGTACAGAGTATTGCGGCAAGCTTGAAAATCATGGCTATATTTGGGCATCAAAGATATTCAAGAACTAAAGCCAATTCTCCGCAAACTAATGGAATATGTGAGAGATTTCATAGAAGATGAGTGTTATAACATTATCTTCAGAAAGAAAATCTACAATTCTTTAGAAGATTTGCAGGTCGATGTTGGTTGCGTTCTTACAATGAAGTAAGGCCTCACTCTGGTAAATATTGCTATGACTATGCAGACATTTTTTGATATATTGCTTTTCAGAAAAACATTAGTAGCATTGAACAAGTTTCTGATATTAGTTTTCAATTCATCTGTCAGTTGATTCTTGTCTGTCAGATTAAGTCTTGTCTTTTACACAAATTTTAAGCAGCATATTCAACCTAAACTTGGTTTAGTTTCAAATACTGAACGCAGGGTGTCAAAGAAGTGTGAATTTGAATATGAAAAAATGAAGGAAGAATTGGAAAAAAGTGAGTATTGACATATAGAGGAAACAGGACACAGAAATGAAGGAAAAAAAGGCTGGAATAAAGAATTGACACTTTTAAAAGTAGAGTGGTAAGGACTGCCAGAATATGATGGCGTAACCGCTGCATATTTTAGTCATGAAAACAGATAAATATGTTGGCACATTTGGCAAGAGATTTGCTCACAGTAAAAATGCTGAAGTAAGCAAAATTGGCCAAACGCTCAAGTCACTTAGCAACAGGGTATTTGCAGTACATAAGTCAAAAAACAAAATTTGATAGATAATTTGCGATTTTATCGACTGATGAGAAAAATTCGGAAAGCATTTTTTACGTAAAATGACAAGAATTGTACTCAAGCCTCGAGAACGGCAGTTTAAAGTCTGAGGATATAATGTGGAAGTTTTTATGTAAACCTGAAGTAATAGAGACAACCGGCAAATTAGACAGCTATCGTAAGAATAGCTTTTTCACTTGGTCAAAACGGGGAGAGAAATTTGTAGAAAGATTGTTGTCGATATTTTTGACATCACGTCTAAATGGTCAAAATCCTTTTCAAAAGTTACAAAATCTAGTAGCTATAGCTGCTTAATCATTTTCGCAAACCGTGAACGGTTACTAAATGCATAGCTTCATTATCATGGCAATTGGTTAGCGGGAAGGAGTTTCTATGCCAGTTAGCTACTTTATTTAATGTTGCACAACATTCTACTTATTTGTTGATTCACACAACTCTAAGGAAGAATTTTCTAGCTCAGCTATGGCATTATTAATTTCATTCAAATCATTTCCTTGTAAAGCTTTTTTGCGTTTTGCAGCAGGTTTTTCAGCTTTCTGTCAGCGCAGAGATTATCGTTGCTTTCAACCAAATGTATGAGTTGATTCCCACTGACTTGCTGCAAGGGAACGAGCCTTCATATCTTCATCAAAGTTGTTTACTGACTGGTTAACCATATCTTGAACGTTGGCTTCACTTAAGCCAAAACTTGAATTTATTTCAACTACTTGCTCAATCCCAGTGGTTTTCCTCGTGCAGTAACAGTCAATATTCCGTCAACATTCACTGTGAACTCTATCTCAACTCTTGCAGAACCTTCAGGCAGTGGTGGTATACCTTTTAGTTTAAATTGTGCTAGGGATTTGTTATCTTCTACCATTTCACGATCTCCCTGACAAACGTAGATTTTCATTGCCGTTTGCCCATCGATGTAAGTTGTAAACTCTTTTGTTTCTGAAACTGGCAATGGCGCATTTCTTGGTATGATCTTTTCAACTATTCCTCCCATAGTTTCTATGCCAATTGATAAAGGCAAAACTTCCAAGAGAACGTTTCTATCTTTTGAGCTTGAAGTTAAATAATGAGCTTGCAAAGCTGCCCCAATAACAACTGCTTTATCTGGATCTACATCATGCAGTACCTTATTTTCAAAGAGTTTGACTAGTGAGTTATAAACTAATGGCACTCTAGTAGCGCCACTAACTAAAATTATCTCTTTTATCTCATCAATTTTAAGATCTATATCGTCTATAGTACGAGTGACTATATTGACAGTCCTACTAACCAAAGGACTTATTGCTTGCTCGAATTCCTCTTTGGTAATTTCGCATTTAAATAATACACCATTAGCAGCACAATCTGGTGTCATTCCAGCGCGTGACCACATATTTTTTCCTTTCCTGGATCCCAGTGTCAGCTACTTGGATGACAGGAGAAAGTTTAATACTAAATTTTAAAGTACCTGATGTATTTTCTCTTAGGTATTCTTTTACAGTACGTAATTCAATAAGTGATGGCCCTGCCATACAAGTAGCTGACGCTGGAATCCAGTTCTTATTATATAACTTTCTGGTATGTTCAATTGCAATCAAGTTTTCTGGATCCCAGTGTCTGGGCACTGGGATGACACTTTCGCTTGAATCCACCTGTTCTCTATACTTATCGACCACGATTGAGCTCAGCAGATGGTCAAAATCATCACCGCCAAGTTTAGAATCACCACTAACTGCAAGAACTTGAAACACTCCTTGGTGTAATTTCAATATTGAAATATCAAATGTTCCGCCACCGAGGTCATAAACTTCATATATTCCACTGTTATTGTTCTTTTCAATCGAATAAGAAAGCGCGGCGGCGGTTGGCTCGTTAATAAGGCGCAGAACTTCTATACCAGCTAATTTCGCTGCGTATTTAGTTGCGTTACGTGCTGAATCGTCAAAGTAAGCTGGTACAGTAATCACTGCTTTTTTTACTTCCAGCCCTGTAGAATTTTTACCCTCTCACATAAAGCTTTTAATATTTCAGCAGAAATTTCAACTGGAGTGAAAAACTTCTCTTCTGCGCATTTTAACCTAATAACTTTTTCACTGTCATCGTCTATTTCAAAATTGGTACCTTCTTTATGCAAGTCCTTAACACTTTTACCCATTAGGCGTTTTATAGAGCAGACGGCGTTTTGGTCAACATCATAGCCGGTTTTCAATATGTTATTTTCGTATGAAAGAGCAGAAGGCTGTAGCTCACGTCCTTGCTCATCTTTAAATATCTCCACGTCACCAGCATTATTCACTATGGCAATTAAAGAATTGGTAGTACCAAGTTCTATACCAAAAACTACTTCATTTGAATTTGGTTCAGAAATTTGAATTGGCCGCATTTTTCTTCATTTCCTCAAATGACTTTTATAAATATTTCAATCTCAAAACCTGCGTAGTAGCTTCATCAAAATTCTTTGTAGCGAAAGCATTAATTAGGCTTTTAGTGCACTCTTTTACCTTTTCATCAATCATCCTACTTGCAAATTGTAGATCATCACAGTCTAGCAAATGCTCTCTTATTTCCATTGATTCATTCAATATTTCAGAATTTAGATGGTCCTTTTGGCTTTTTACACCAAAAAGATCCAGCAAATGCTCGGCACGTTTTAGTGGTGACTTTAGCACTTGATAAGCTTTGTTTATATTTTCCATGTTTTTGGACTGTTTTGATTTATATCAGCTCTGCTGAGCGCAATATATTTTTTTCTCTAGCTCATCAAAGCTGATGTTGAAAGCTGGTTCGATTTCAAACAATGTAAAATAGTTGCTCGACATGAAAACTCTCTCCACAACCACATTTTCCTATCTCATTAGGGTTTTTAAAAACAAAACCAGATGAGAGAGAGAGGGTTTTTCCTCTACGTAATCCATTTCAGAGCCAAGGATAAACATGACAGATTTTGGATCGATCAATACCTTGACTTTTTGGCCATCACTGCAGCTTTCTTCAATTACTGACTCTAAAGGACGAATATCATATGCATATTCAATATCATATTTTAAGCCGGAACATCCTTTTTGTTTAATTAGTACCCTTATTCCTATTGCTTCTTCTGACTTCTCAAGGTTATCGTGCTGTTTTTATCCAATAAATATCTTATTCTCTCCACTGCATTTGCAGTGATAGTGATAAGTTTTTTATCTTTCTTCGCAGCTTTATATTCACTCATTGCTATTTTTGTTTACTTTGGTAATCATGAATAGCAGCTTTTATAACGTCTTCAGCAAGCACTGAGCAGTGAATCTTCACTGGCGGCAAAGACAACTCTTCCACTTTTTGCGTGTTTTTTATCTTTGTTACATCTTCAATAGTTTTTCCTTTGATCATCTCTGTGAGCAAAGAGCTCGAAGCGATGGCAGAACCACAGACAAATGTTTTAAATTTTGCATCTTCAATAACCCCTTTATCATTGACCTTTATTTGCAATTTCATAACATCGCCACATGATGGCACACCCACCAAGCCAGTGCCAACATTTGGATCATTTTTATCCAGAGAACCAACATTCCTTGGATTTTGGTAATGATCTAAAATTTTCTCATTATAACTCATAAAATCACCCGTAAACCGCTACTTACATTATATCATATTTAGGTTGAAAATTAAAGAAAAATGCACTAGCAAACCGTACATTTTGTGAGTAAAATATACCGTTTTTGAGTCCATTTTACTTTAAAAATACACGCAGTGCAAGTCATTCTCTATATTAAATTTGTAATCTTAAAAGGAGTTGAGTTTGTTTAGTAATCTTTATAAAGGTCTGTTGAAAACTTCTTCGCGCTTTAGCGATGGAGTAGAGAGTATTTTTTCTGGCAAAAAAAATTAGATCAGTCGCTTTTGGATGAGCTAGAAGAGTTACTAATTTGCATGGACATCAGTCATAAAACTTCTAAGTTGATTATCGATAGGCTCACAAGCATCAAATTTGACAAGGAAGTTGAGTATAACGTTATCACACAGAAGTTAATGAGCGAAATAGAGGTTATATTAAGCCCCATTGTGCAACAACTCACCTTGGACAAAAACCACATATAATAATGGTATGCGGAGTGAATGGTAATGGTAAAGCCACAACAATAGGTAAGCTCGCGTATAAATATAGGGAAATGGGAAAATCCGTTATGCTTGTTGCGTGCGACACATTTAGAGCTGCTGCTAGTGAACAGTTAAATATCTGGGCAGAACGTTCTGGTTGCTCCATTGTTACTGGAGAACACGGCAGCGATTCTGCAAGTGTGGCATATAGAGCTGTAAGTCAAGCCATAAAAGATAACGTTGATGTTGTTTTGATTGATACAGCAGGCAGGCTACAAAATAACGTAAACCTTATGGAGGAATTATCAAAAATATATAGAACGATAAAGAAATTGGATGAGACTGCCCCTCATTACGTTATTTTAGTTCTTGATGCAACCACCGGCCAAAACGCTTACAGCCAACTGGAGGCATTTAGCAAAATGGTGAACGTTACTGGGCTAATCGTAACCAAGCTAGATGGCACTGCTAAGGACGGAGTAGTGTTTGGCCTTGCAGAAGCTTATAAGGTAAAACTGCACGCTATAGGAATTGGCGAGAGTATAGAGGATCTTAGGGAGTTTACTAGTAAATAATTTGCTGAAGCACTATTTAACTGTTCCTAGCATAACAAACCTTTGGCAGCACATAAACCAAAAAACTCCTTGACAACCCCCTTCAATCTCATTATAATGACAATGAAGCTAATTATTTATCTTCAGTCTGTGCAGATGAAACGACCAAAAGCTTACGTATTTGGCGTACTATTGTTTAATTTTTTTGCACTATGTGCACCTCATGTTTTTTACATTATTGTCTAAATTACCAGATATTGCTGTGAATTGCGCCTATTTGGGCACTTAAAAACATTAAAAAACGCCAATTTATAAAATAGATAGTGAATAACTAGCTAACGGGGATTATTTTGTATTTTTTTCTGCTTTAGTAAATTTTTTAACGTTTATAATTTAGACCAGTTGCGATAAAAAGCGGCTGAGTCGGGGTTTTGAGCGTTTAGAATAAAAAAACCCAATATTTTGAGGCACATATAAATGGCTAGCCATTCACGAGGATTCTTTTGCTTTTTTTTCATTTGGAAAATTTCTTAAATATTTATAGCTAGTTGCAATTTATGAACGAACATTTGTTTTTACAACAATTGGTGTCATTCCAGCGCTGGAATCCAGACAAAATTTTGTGAACATAGAAAGTATTAATTTAAAACACAACATTTTAATTATTATGGAAACCAGTACTGGGATAGGGGGCTACTTGGATGACACCCTTAACCTTGTCATTTCAGCGCGTGACGCTGGAATCCAGATCATACAATAGGTAATGAATTTAACTATCAAAATATAATTTTTTTATTAAAAAAAACTGGATCCCAGTACTGGGATGACAGGAGGAGGGGCTACTTTGGATGACAGAAAAAATGATCCAGTTTTTATTTAAATTCTGGATCCCAGTACTGGAATGACTGAGGAGGGGCTACTTTGGATGACAGGAGAGGAGTACTGGGATGACAGGAGGAGGGGCGCTGGGATGACAGGAGAAGGATGAGTGGAATGAGATCCCAGTACTGGGATAGGGGGCCTTGTTTTTTCCTGGATCCCAGTACTGGGATGACAGGAGGAGTTGGATGACAGGAAAAGGGCTACTCGGATAACAAGAAGAGGTAGGTTATGCAAAAAGTCTTTTGTGTAAAGTTTGCATTTGAGACAAGACCTGCTATAAAATACACTTGATATAGATGTTTTTATATATTAACATTAAATACTTTTTTTAGTATATAAGTAACTAAAAGTTTTATATTCTTTAGTAAGTGTATGTATAGAATATCGTTTTTGTTGATTTTTATATTGGCATTAGCAAGCCTGCCAATGATAAATAATTGGCTTTCGCACCGCAGTCAAACTCTAAGCGATGACCACAGAGGTGAGAGATTAGATGATCACATCAGTAGAAATTTTGATAAGATTATAAAAACTCTCCGGGAAGAATCAATTAAAAGTAGTTACGCTGCTAGGAACAACGCGACTAAAGGTAAAATTTTACAGTACAAAAATGAAATATTCGACTCCGCTTATCCTTACTCAGGAAATGAAAATAGCACGGTTATAGCAGTAGGTTTTTTGACTATTCTTGTGGGTATTGCAAAGCGATAAAAAATGATATAAAACAGTTGATCAATGATGGCAAAGTTATGTTCATCTTCAGGGATACCCCACTACTTGGTAACAACCCTTTAAAAGCAGAAACAAGTGCTTTAGCTGTCTACTTTTTTGATAAAGACAAGTATTTAGATTTTCACTATGCAGCGGTAAATCACAGGGGAGAATTTTCAGATGAAAACATATTAGGTATAGTGAAAGGTATAGGGATTAATGAGAACGACTTTAATAATTCCATGACAGATAATTCAGACAAAATTGAGCAAATGATAAACAACAGTAAACTTTTAGTAAGTGAGCTGGCAGTAGGCGGTACACCTTTTCTAATAATTGGAGATAGTCTGTTTGTGTAGGAGCAACTAATTTTGACGTATTACGCAAGAAAGTATATGAATTAAGTCACAAACAAGGCTAGTTTCAGTTTGTCATAAAATCTTATTTTTTGCTTGACAGTATGAGTAGGCCTAAGTACAATAAATGTAGGTGTGATAAATAATGGCAGCAGCTTAAGATATAGTTACTTTCACATCATTATATCAAGTACCTTTAAATTATAACTACCTTCTCTTCAATCAAATTACTTCAAATTTATTTTCATAGGAGGACATATGTCATTCACAGAAATTAGATTTCCAGAAAATATATCTTACAGCTCCACTGGAGGACCGGAATATTCTACTGATGCCGTTACAATCCATAATGGTTGTGAACAACGCAAAATCAATTGGTCTCATGCACGCGCCAGGTACAACATAGCTTATGGGATCAGGTCAAATGAGCAGCTACAAGAATTAATAACATTTTTTCACACACGAAAAGGTAAAGCAATAGGGTTTCGTTTTAAAGATTGGTTAGACTTTACAACCACCAATCAAGAAATTGGAATAGGAGACGATAAAAAAACAACTTTTCAACTGATTAAAACTTATATCAGTGGAAAAGATAAGCACATGCGCATAATTAAAAAGCCAGTACATGGCACAGTAAAGATCTATTTAAATAACAAAAAAGATAGCGAATATTCAGTAAATTATTCAAACGGAGAAATAATATTTATGAAACCACCAGCAAAAGGTGCAATAATCACTGCAAGCTTTGAATTTGATGTACCCGTGCGCTTTGATACAGATCACTTAAACGCGTCTATTGATAACTATGGCAGCAATAGCTGGAATAATATTCCCCTGGTGGAAGTGAAGTTTTAATTGTTAAGCAATGTGTTATATTGCTACTTGCTCTAGCAGCGGTAAGACAGTAAAGTTAGCTTGAACCGTTCACTTTTAGAGGTTGTCCGGAAACCATCAAATTTAGGCATATTTCCTCTTTAACATAATCCTATTCATAGCAAGATATATGAAATTTTCAGTAGATGTTGTAAGCAAATCATACTCTTTTGATCGTCTTCTATTCTTATTGATCCAGGCAAAAGTCTTTTCGACAACCCATCTTCTTGACTGTACTTTGAATCCCTGTTCTCTTGCTGGTAGCAGCTCAAGCGGCGTGTCCTTATGTACCCAAAACCAACATGGAGGTCTTTTAGCAATCTCAATATCTATGTCATACCCTTCTTTTATATTATTTTTTAAGTTTATTCCTTGATACCCCATATAAGCCCTCATTTTCTTAACGATAATATATATTTTTTCTCATATTATCTAATGGCATTTTAACACCATCTCTGTCATTTCACTTGCAGCATCCACATAACAACCTAATACAAAACCTTAAGTGTCTGTAATTATATGCCTTTTTCTACCTTTTACTTTTTTACTTTCATCTTAACCTGTGATCCCCCTTTTTCTGTAGTTTTTACAGATTGACTATCTATTATACAGGCGCTTGGCTGCTCGTTTCTTCCTATTTGCGTCTACTAGATTTCGTAATTTCATAATTCATCTTTTCAAAATTCCCCTGCTTCTTCCATTGCCTGAACTGCTCATATATAGTCTTCCATAGCGGAAAATCATTCCGAAAATACCGCCATTGACACCCTGTACGCAATACATAGAAAATTGCTTCTAATATCTCTCTTTTGCTATACTTTGGCGGCCTTCCTCCTTTTTTATATGATACTCTAAAGTATTTTTTATTCGTGCCCACTCCCTTTCACTTAAATCTGTTGGATACTTTTTTCTCATCTTTATAACGTACTAAAATTTCAGATATTATAGCCTTTTACTAGTTTCCGGACAACCTCTAATAGGTAACCCAAGAAAGGTTTACCTGAGCACTGAAAGATAAAATCAACAGTTGAATCGGCTAAAAGCTTGGTAGGGGTTTGCATGCTTAATAGCGAAACAGAACTTCTCAATTTGATTTAAATCTGGCGAGGTCCCCTCCTGTCATCCAAAGTAGCCCCTCATCCCAACGCCTTCCTCCTGTCATCCCAGTACTGGGTTCTAATTTACTCTATAATGGCCAGTGCCCTCTTTTTATATCCAAGTAGGGTGTCATCTCAGTGCCACTATCCCAGTACTGGGATCTGTTTTTTTATCTAGTTCATATTAGCTGCAAACTTTAAGAAATTTACTAAATGAGGAAAAAAGGCAAGAGAAGCCCAGGGCAGCTAGTATTCAAATTCTGCCTTGTCAATCAGGCGTTTTCTACTGTCATAAACACCGTGTTTCAGTTTGAAAACCCAGAAAATTTATAAAGACATACGATGCACATAGTACAAAAATTAAACAATAGTACGCCAAATTCAAAGTTTCCTTTGTCGTTTTAATCTTCAGATTGCGAAGTTAAATCAATAGCTTTAATTTCATTGTAATGAGATTGGTGGGAAGGGGTTTTTACATTTACTAAGCTATCCTAGGTGCTCTTCTTGTAAATACTATACCAACAATTCAGTATTTTTTTATGTCTTGTTGCTTAGTCTCTGGGCCTATACTGATTCTTATTTAACACTCCGTTTGCTCTTTTGTTGCTCCCATCGCAAGCAAAACATGGGAAGGTTCAACTTGTCCAGAAGAGCACGCAGAGCCATTGCTAACCGCAATGTTATGTAAGTCAAAATGCATGAGCTGTACATCACTCTTTACTCCTGGCATATAAATGAGGCTTGTATTTGGCAGCCTTTTAGAGTTTTTGCCAAAGATTTTGATGCCTCTGACGAGATTAAATAATTCACGCCCCAGTTGATTGGGTAGCCCCTTTATTTTATCCGCTTTTAAAAGGAGAACTGGAATGTTTTGCAATGCAGCAAAAGGACCTGCAATTGCAGCAATATTTTCCGTTCCACCACGTAATCCTTTCTCTTGTCCACCACCAGCTATAATTGCCTCTATTGACAGCTTCTTATTGAATATTAAAACTCCACTGCCTGCTATACCGCCAAATTTGTTAGCAGATAAAGTGAGTAAATCTACTCCTAAATCCTCCATGTTAACTTCAATTTTCCCAACACTTTGAGCAGCATCAGTGTGACAGATTGCTCCGAATTTACGCGCTATTTCAGCTATTTCCTTAATGGGCTGAATAACCCCAGTTTCGTTGTTGGCCATCATAACTGAAACTATTACTCTATTTTCCTCAAGTTGGCTTAGAATCTTTTCTAGCTCTGAAAGATCAACGACACCTTCCCGATTGACGGGTATTATATGTGGATTACATACAGAATTAAGAATTGAAAGATGTTCTATAGCTGAAATCACATGTCGATAGCCTGTTATTCCTCTCATAACAAGATTATTTGCTTCAGTCGCACCAGACGTAAAAACTATTTCTTTATCGCTTGAAGCACCAATAGTGCTATATAATGCATCTCTTGCATCCTGAAGAACTTTTCTTACTTCTTGTCCCTTTCTATGTGATGATGAAGGGTTCAGAATTTGTTTTGACAAAACCTCAAGTATACTCTTCTTCGTGACATCACTAACTGGAGAAGTTGCATTCTTCTTCTTCTTATTTGTCTTCACCTTGTCCCACTCTAGGTGGGGTTGGCGTTCTCCTCCTTCAATCTCCGTCTCCACAGCTCT